>JAILGR010000048.1 GCA_024696565.1 Acholeplasmatales bacterium
ATATGATATTAATACATATCCATATTCTATCGGAACATATACTAGTAATAGATTTTATGGACTCCCTGTTACACTTAAAAATGATAGATTATATATAGATAATCCAACAACAGTTACTTTAGCTCCTGGGGCAGTTGAAAATACTTATGCTATAAAAAAAGGAACTAAATATATAGGAAATGATGATACAGGAAAGAGTAATGTTATTAAAGAATTAACTGCTATTAATATTAATACTTCATGGAACATTTCTATTGATAGTACTGGTTTAGCATCAGTAGTTTTAACTGAGGATTCTTCAAACGAAAATAAAAGGAGAGTAATGTCATTTAATACATCATCATCTTCTGGAGGAGTGACTAATTACTTTTTCTGTTGTTATCAAGCAAAACAAAAATCTGATATTGCATTCTATAAGAAAGTAACTAAAGAAGTAGAAAATTCAGAATATACTTATAATGAAACTTATTTACGTTTTGTCGGTGTTGTTGGTAATGATTTATATGAAGATATATTAACTGAAGATAGTAATGCAGTATTTGGTATTGCATTATCTAAAAATGGTACTGATTTTACATCTTATGAATGTGAAGCAGTTAAAGCTAATTTAGTTGATGGTAAATTGGTAGATTCAAATGATGGAGAATATACATATTTTGCGTTAAAGTTATTAACACCAAAAGAACATTTCTCAGATTTAGTATATGCTAAGGCATATGTAACTATTAATGGAAATACTTATTATATGAGTGTATCAACTTATGGTGTTGAATCTATCGTTGAATATTATTTAAATAATTTAACCCTTACTTTAGAACAAACAGAATTATTGGGAGGATTGGTAGAATGAAAGAATATGAGACTCCAATTATTATAGAAGAAGAAATCGAACTAGAAGATGTTATTATGAATAGCTTCGGCGATGATTCTAAAAAAGATACAGTTGTAACTGATTTCTGGGATTAAGTGGGTAAAACCACTTTTTCTTTAAATAAATCTAAATTTTTTAAAATTTATTGAAAAAAATTATCTAGTTATTCGTTTATATAGGTGTAAGGAGAAAAAAAGATGAATTTAGAAAGGCTTGTAGAGGAATATAAAAACGGAATAGAAAAAAGCTTTGATAAGCTATATGAGGCAACTCTTCCTATAGTTAGGGCAGCAATAATCAATTATGTAACAGAAAGAGAAACGGTATTAGATTTAATCCAAGATACATATTTAGTATTTGTTGAGAGCAAAGATAAATATGTAGCTAAATCATTTTCTAACTACATTTATACAATAGCTAAGAATAAAGCTATAGATTATGTAAAAAGAAAAAAAGAAATCTTAACTGATGATGTTGATTACATTCCTGACTATAAATTAAGTCCTTGCCTAAATTATATGATTAACAAGCTAGAAGAACCTTTAAGAGAAGTATTCATATTAAAGGTTTTAGTTGGTTATTCATCTAAAAAAGTCTCCCAAAGTTTAAACATCGATGTAAACAAAGTTAACAAGCTTTATTATGAAGCAAAAGAAATTTTAAGAAAGGGGCTAGATTTAAATGAAATATAATAAGTTTAAAAAAGAACTTAAAAAAGAATTTAATGAAAATTATACTGAAGAAAAAAAGTCAGCAAAATTAAAAACTAATCTTTTTGCTTTCTTAATCCCTGGTTTAGTAGTATTAGCTTTTGCGGTTATTATTACAGTTATAGTGTCTTTAGAAATGCCAAAGAAAGTAGAGGCAGAACAACTTAACGAAAAAAGAGCTTATTATGAGAATTTGATAGATGAAAAAATATCATCATATGAAAGTGGTCAATATTACGAAATGAAAAAATGTGATGAGACAACTTTCAACGATTATAATAAGCTTCAAGCCACTTTATGGACTGAAAGCAACTATTCGAGAGGTAGTTGGTGGTCTTCTCAACCAGTTGCAGTTGATCCCATAGCTGGAGATGTTGACATAGCTCCTGACACAGCTCTTGAACCTGAAACATTCTATAGTACAAATAATCAAGAAGAAAACGTAGATGAGGCAGATATTGCTAAATTCGACGGGAAGTATTGTTATTATGTTACTCATTATCAATTTATAATTTATGATTTAAATGGTAATGCATTAGTTAGAGACGATAGTCGTGATTATTATAATTTACAATTATATAATGATAAAATTATTCTTTACTATCATTGTGATTCATTAAGATATGATTATTACGAAAGTAAAGGGGTAATTTATTCGTTTGATGGTAATAGCTTAAAATTATTAAAAGAATTTTATGGTGATGCTTCAGCTTCTAGAATTTACAATAATTGTTTATATAATGTAGGAGCAATAAACGTAGATTCAAGACATTATGAGAATGTTTATTATTCATCTTTAGATATAGATTTTAATAATTTTTATTATGATGAATTATCTGACATTGTGAGTGTGATAAAATTATCAAAAATCAAGTTAGATGACTTAAGTGAAAAAGCGGTATATACAGCTTGTTCTTATGGAGGATATCATAATTTATATATGAGTGAAGAGGGTATTGTTATACCTACTACTATATATTCTTTATATGATAAAAACAATTCATATAGTGGAAAAGAAATGACTTTAAATATGGTATTTGATACAAATTTAAATCCAGTT
>JAILGR010000066.1 GCA_024696565.1 Acholeplasmatales bacterium
GTAACTGATGCTGAAATTATGCTAACAAGACCAATAAGGCCAATTGATAATATGATATCTAAGGTATTGTTTATCTACATTAAGAATGTGTTACTTAATTTCTGTGTTGCATTTCCAATACTTGTAAGCTATTCCATTAACTTACATTTAGAAGGTTATGTCATTGTATTTTGTATATTGTATCCATTCTTAATGTCATTACTAGAAACTGGCTTTGCCTGTTTTCTAGCATTGCCTGCAGAAAAGATTAGTAAGCTATTATCTAGATCTGTAATATTTCAGTTAATCTTTTCAATTATCATTATTTTTGCAGTATGCTTTATATATTCATATATTTTAAATGTATTTATGGTTTTAGTTAAGGATGGAAATATCCAAACAATATTTACGAATGAGACTCTAGAAGTATTAAAGAGTATTGGTTTATATTGTATTCCGGTTAGATTTTTCATTCCTATATTCAATTTGAATTTTATTCCTTTAATCTATATGCTTTTAATTGTATTTGCAGTAATGGTATTAGGCGTATTTTTAGGATCTAAGTTCTATTTAGATTTTATAAAGGCAGGAAGAGAAACTAAATCTAAAGTAAATAAGAAATTTAAAAAACAAACATCACCTATAAAGGCTTTATTAATCAAAGAAGCAAAATTAATCTTTTCTTCCAATTCAATATTCTCATTTGCTGGATTATTGTTTATGGAACCAATTTTAACATTTGCGATTGTTAGGGCATTAAATGTCATCTTTAAATCAGGTGTATTTTCATTCCTAACATCTATTTATGATTTTATATTACCTGTTGTTGGTATGATATTTGTTACTTTATTTAGTGTTATTATTAATACTTCATCAAGCTTCATTTTACAAAGAGAAGGATCAAATGGAATTAAGATTTGTAAATTAATTCCAGTATCTTATAAAAAACAAGTATTAATTAAAACATTAGTTCCATTTGCCTTTTCAGTATTTGCCCTTTTAGTTAGTGTTATTGTATTAGTTTCATTTGGTGAGATTGGTATTATCAATGGACTATTAGCTTTCTTAATTTCTGTTGTACTTCAAATATTTATGGAGATGGTATGTATTACATCTGAATTTAGAAGTGGGGCAAAGGAAGGTTCTAGTTTAGCTGCATTACTAGAAGGTCTTTCAGTATTACTTCCTATTATAATTGTTGGTTTAATTGCACTACTTTCGTATTTAGGTATAAATTTTTACATTGCATTTTTAATTCCATTTGGAGTAGTAGTGATTGGTACTATTTTGTATTTCATCCTATTTAGTAAAAGAATTAATAGGAAATTTATTCTGTTAGAAACGAGGAATTAGGCTATGTCAAAGAAAACATTATTTTTACTATTAATATTGCCATTTGTTTTAGCGATATCCTTTTTTGCGGTTTCTAGCTATCTAGTAACCAAGGTAAAGGCAGATATTTCAAATATTGAATGGGAATATAAAAATAACGAAGTATATTCGATTGATGAAAAAGAAATTGAACTAAACGCAACTCCGATACTTGCAGATAGAGAGCTTGATGCTGATGCTACACTTACTTGGGATGTGAAAAATGTGAATGAAGAGGAAACTCCTCATGCTAGAATTGTTCTTAAAGATGGTAAGAGCTATTTAGTATTTGATAGTATTGGTTCAGTAATTGTAACTGTTACTAATTCATCAGGAAATATCTCTAAATCATTCACAGTTAAGATTTATGATGGTGGTGTTATTTCAATTAACACAAGAAGAATCAGAAGCCAAGAATCGATAGAGGGTAGTGATTACTATGGTGTTTATGATTTGAATGGTAAATCTAAAACACAAGCGAGCTTCTATTTAGATATCATTGCTAAACCTAATGATGTAATGAATTACATTACGATTGAAACATCATCAAATGTTAGTTTTAATGATATTACAGGTAAAGTAACAATTACTGGTTCTGGGGATGCTTACGTAAGATTCAAATCTTCTGAGGAATCCTATGTTGAAACTGAAGAATATAAATTTAAAGTTGTTGAAAATGGTTATAATGTATATACCTATAACGACCTATTATATTGTACAAATAAGTCTAGTAAGGGTGAGATTGTATGCTTACAAACAAATCTAGAAGCATATCAAAATACATTTAATTCAGACAATACAAAGAAAAATGATACTACTGAATTATTTGGTAATTATAACCCTGGAATGAAGCAATATAATTTCCAAAATGAGGTATATCACTTTGAATCGACTTACAATACTGAATTTATTGACCAATATAATCAAAAGTTTCAAGAACGAATTTCTAAGACTTTAGTGGCAGGTCTACATATTCAAAAAGATTTCTATGGTAATGGCTACACAATTAATGAGCATAATCTATGCTACCCATCTAAAACATTATCTACAGATGAATATTTAGTAGCTTTAGGTGAGAAAGATTTATTTAGAGGTCCACTTCCATATATCGTTATTGGTACAAATGGTATTCCTATTATTAAAGCTTATGGACAGGATAATGTAGGCTTCTATGTAGATGGAGATAATATCACATTAAGAGATGTTAATTTCAAAAACTGTGTATATTCATCAACTCTAGAGAATAATGATTATACAGGTACAGTAGTAGAAATTAATGGCGATAATGTAAAGATATTAAATTCTCATTTATCTAGTGGTAAAACTGTATTATTTGAATAACTTCTTAATACAGTTTTACCACTAGATAAATGAGAATTTAATATCTTTACATTATCGCCATTAATTTCT
>JAILGR010000077.1 GCA_024696565.1 Acholeplasmatales bacterium
TATGATGTATATAAAAGACTTTGTGATAAATATCGTGTGGATTATTTAATTGATGCTAAAGAGTTTATTAATCCGACATTTGATAATGCTCATTTTGATATTAATGGACATAAATTATTGGCAGAAGAATTATTTAAAATAATAGATTAGGAGAAATTATGCGAGGAGTAGCTAAAGGTTTTAGTATTGCAACTATAATAATTGCATTAATTTTTGTGGTTACATTTTCTACAAATATAGTAAATAATAATAAAAATAATGAGATATTAATTAATAATTCTGGAGAAGGATTAAAACCTAGTATTGGTTTAACATCTAAATTCTTAGAAGAAGATTTAGATGAATTAAGCGAAAAGTATGCAGAAGATAAAGTCAAAGGTATTATTAATCCACAAGAAGATGGGTGGGAGTTTATAGTAACTCAAGCTAAAAATGAGATTTTAAGAAAATATTCATTAAGAGATGGTTATTATGTTTATTATAAATATAATACTTTCACTCAAGAAGATTGGACATTTCATATTATTGGATTAGTATATAGTTCATATATTATTCTAATTAATGGTTTATATTTTGGATTATTATTTACTAAAAAACCAATTAAGAAATCACAAGGTATATTATATATATCTACACTAAATATTGTATCTGGTGTAATGTGTTTAGTTATGAATAAAAAAGGAAGATAATTCATAAAAGATAGTGAAGTGGTTCTATCACTGTAGAAGAAGCTATTAGTAATTATGGTTCATTATCCTAATGTATAAGCTCACTTCGGTGGGCTTTTATATTTTGAATAATGTTCAAAAAATTAAATAAAATGTCCTTTCTTTTTGAACATTATTTAAAAAATAACCATTTATCGTGCTATAATATCATTTGAAATGAGGATTATTGTATGAAACGTGGTAAAGTTGTTATTGTTGGGGCAGGTATGGTAGGTACATCTATTGCATACTCAATTATTAATCAAAGTATTTGCGAAGAAATAGTAATAATTGATATTAATGAAGCTAAAGCTATGGGTGAGGCATTAGATATGATGCATGCGATGGAATTTATGAATTATAAAACTATAGTTAGAAGTGGTAATTATAATGATTGTTCTGATGCTGATGTTATAATTATTACTGCATCAGTACCAATGGATTCTAAATTGACTAATCGTATGGAATTACTTTCAAAGAATAAGAATGTAATGAAATCTATTGTTGAATCTATTATGGCATCAGGCTTTAATGGTATTTTACTTATTGTATCTAATCCTGTAGATATTATGACTTATTATGCTTGGAAAATATCTGGATTACCTAAAGAAAAAGTAATAGGTAGTGGAACAACTCTAGATTCTGCAAGATTACATTATTATATTGCCAAAACTGTAGATGTATCACCATCTAGTGTTCATGCTTTTGTAATTGGTGAACATGGTGATTCTGAGATGGTTGCGTGGTCTACAGCTACTATTGGTGGCAAAGACATTTATAATGTTTGTAAGGATAATGTAGAAAGAATAGGTAAAAATCCATATGAAAAATTCTTAGAAGAAGTTAAGAATGCCGGTTGGGATGTATTTAGTAAAAAAGGAAATACATCATATGGAATTGCTGCCTCTGTTACAGGTATTTTAAAATCAATATTATATGATGAAAATAAAGTATATCCTGTTTCTGTTTATTTAGATGGAGAATATGGAGTATCTGATGTTTATGTGAGTGTTCCTACTATTATTAATAATGAAGGGGCAAAAGAAATAGTAGAATTGCATTTAACAGATGAAGAAAATCAAAAATTTAAGAATTCTTGTTTAATATTAAAAAATAAATGTTTAGAGTTTTTAAATTAGATAGAGGTATTATGGTTATTACAAATGATAATGTAAAATTAAGAGACATGATTGAATCTGATATAGATGATTATGTTTTATGGTTTACTAAGGAACTAGATTGGCAAGATACTGATGCTCCTTGGGAAAAAGAAGAACTAAATACTGCTATAGAAGAAAGAGAATCATGGTCAGAATATTTTGAATATACTAAAACTATTTTAGATGATGAGTTAAGATGGAAATTTGAAATA
>JAILGR010000136.1 GCA_024696565.1 Acholeplasmatales bacterium
TTATGAAATCGAATATGAAGTAGATGACGTCAAAGAAGGCCTAAAAGATTTTAAAGAATTCTTAGAAAGACATAACATTACATACGTAGAATCAATTAGAAAATCAAAAAGAGCATTTGATAATAGAAAATAATAATAACAAAAAAAGGATATTTCGGTGCAAATATCCTTTTTTTATATATTCATGTATACAATAGCTAAAACAATGCCTGTTATTAAAAATGCTCCACCAACTATAAATAAGAAAAGATAGCCACTATATTTTTTTCTATTTTCTCTATATTCAGCATAAGTTTCTTCTTTTCTAAATCTTGGTAATAAGGCTGTAAACATGCGTTTAACTAAATAAGAAACGCCTGTAAATGCCCCTTGATTAGAAATCCATACTAATACACCAAGTAAGCATAAAAATACACCTGGAATTGTAAAGCCATCAGATAACATTTTTATTTTTTCTTTATTATCTTCTACACTAAAATAATTTCTTAAGCCTAGTGCCATAAAAAGCAATCCAGTTGCAACAATAATTGCAACTGAATACTTTATTATAACACCTACAATAACCTTTTTATTTGTCAAGGCCTAATTCTTTCTTATACTTAGCTTCTTCCTCATCATTACAATAAACAAAATGTTTAGGAGATATTTCTCTAAATGATGGTTTGTCTACTGTATAATTATGTTCAGCAATAGGATTATAAGATACTCTTACTCTTTGCTTTTCATAAACTGGATCTGGAAGTGGAATCGCAGATAATAAAGATTTTGTATATGGATGTAATGGATGAGCAAATAATTCATCAGAATCAGCTAATTCAACCATTTTACCAAAGTACATAACACCAATACGGTCTGAGAAATACTTAACAACAGATAGATTATGGGCAATGAATAATACAGTTAAGCCTAACTTATTTCTTAAATCATTTAATAAGTTAATAACCTGAGCTTGAATAGAAACGTCTAAGGCAGAAATAGGTTCATCTGCGATAATCATTTCAGGATTCATAACTACAGAACGTGCAATACCAATACGTTGACGTTGTCCTCCGGAGAACTCATGAGGATATCTTGTTGCATGTTCTCTTACTAAACCTACTGTCTCAAGAATATCATAAACCTTTTTTTGAATGTACTCTTTATCCTTAACACCTTGAATAATTAAACCCTCAGAGATGATTTCTTGAACTGTCATTCTTGGATTTAATGAAGCAATAGGGTCTTGGAAAATCATTTGAATTTGTGTAACAAGTCTTGTACGTCTAGCAATAGCAAGTTCTTGTTTCATTTGCTTTTGAAGTTCTTTTGTTTTTGCTTCATCAGCGTTTGCTAATAAAGGAGTATATTTATCCTTTATTTCTTGTTGAAGCTTCATAGAATAATCTTTATCAGATAATTTATGATCATGAATTGCTTTAGCAATTTCTTGCTTATTAAACTCAACAACTTCATTTAATTTAGCATTAATTTCTTCTTTTTGCTTATTGTATGCTTCTTCACCAAGAGTTTCTTTTTGTTCTTCTAATTCTTTTAATTGCTTTTTAGCTAAAGCTCTTGCTGCTTTAATATCGTTTTTATATTTACCTGTACCAGCAGCAATACGAACACCCTTGAAATAAACATCACCAGATGTAATATCATATAATTTAATAATTGAACGTCCAGTTGTAGTTTTACCACATCCTGATTCACCAACTAAACCAAATACTTCACCACGATATACATCAAATGATACATCATCAACAGCCTTTAATGCTCTATTACCCATTTTGAAGTATTGACAAAGGTGCTTAACGCTCAAAAGAACTTCTTTTTCATTATTCTCCATCTTTTACACCTCCATCTTCAGCCATCTTTTGTTTCATTCTAGCGATACGATCTTGAATAACCTTAGGCATTTCAACCTTAGGTGCATTTGGATGCAATAACCAAGTTGCTGCATAGTGAGTATCACTAATCTTGAATAAAGGTGGTTGTTTTTCAAAATCAATCTTTAATGCATACTTATTTCTAGCTGCAAAAGCATCACCCTTAGGTGGGTAAATCATATTAGGTGGAGTACCTGCAATTGATTCTAGTTTTTCTTTGTTATCTAAGTCTGGCATAGATGTCAATAATGCCCATGTATATGGGTGAGCAGGGTTATAGAATAGATCTTCTGATGTACCTAATTCAACGATTTTACCTGCATACATAACGGCAACTCTATCTGCCATATTAGCAACAACACCTAAATCGTGTGTAATAAAGATAATTGATAAATTTCTTTCCTTCTTTAATTTATTAATCAAGTCTAGAATTTGTGCTTGGATAGTAACATCTAGTGCTGTTGTTGGTTCATCACAAATTAGAATTTCTGGGTTAGCAGATAAGGCAATCGCAATAACGATTCTTTGTCTCATACCACCAGAGAATTCAAATGGATATTGATAATAACGAATACGTGGTTCTGGAATACCTACTTCTTCCATTAATTCAATAGCTTTTTCCTTTGCCATTGTACGAGTTAAATATGTAACAGCCTTTGATGCATTTTCACTAAACCAGTCAACTAATGCAACTGATGATTTCTTAACATCAAATTCTGAATATTTATCAATATCTGCTACAAACTTTTCCTTTAATCTAGAAATGATGTGACAAATACTTTCTCTTAAATCATTCTCATCAATTACTTTTCTTGGAATAACTTTCCAATCAACGGTTTTACCCTTAGCAATTAATGCATCACGCTTAGCAGTTTGTTTATTGAATCTCTTTTCATCTTTAATATCATCCTTTAAAGATGTAAAGTAAATCTTCAATGCTGATAAGATACTCATTTTAAATGTTAATGCTAATGTATCTTTTGTAACATCTAATTCATTAACACAAGTAAGAATCTTATCATTCATTTCTTTTACTAATGCCTTACATTCTTTATTAACTAAAGTATTGTTTTTAAAGAATTCTTCTTTTTCAGTTAAATATGCTAAAATTGATTTTTTATTATTAATACATTCTTCTTGTCTATAGGCAATAGCCTTTTGAGCATAATCTAAGAATTCTAACATGAAGTTTTCATCAAGATAAGTTAATGTCTTTTGATTTAATTCTTCAATATCATCCTTAGTTGTATCAACATCAGGATTTTTCATTGCATAGTAACCAATTCTAAAGAAATTAGGTTCTACTTGATTTAATAATTCTTTTAGTAATGCTTCTAAATTCTTGAAAACTTCAACAGTTGAATCAGTTGGTACCATAACAGCCTTTGATGTTTCAGATAATACTTTTTCAACTGAAGTTAATAAATTATCAAATTCTTGTTTCTTATAATGTAAGAAATAAGGATTATTAATACTTTTTAATCTACCTAAGGCACTCTTAATAAAGTCCTTAATATTCATTTCTTTTTGCTTAGATGCCTTAAATAAGAAATCTTCTATCTTAGAAAGTACATACTGAGCATCTGCTTTAGATTGATTATAGCTAATTTGCATTTTTAAGGATTGGATATTGAAATTATCAAAAGTCTTTATCATTTCATTGATATGTGCTTCTTTTTCTTTATCATCCTTAGCAACAACTGCAATCATATCTTTTCTTAACAATTCAAGTTCGCTATTGAAAGCCTTTCTTGAAGCTCTTCTTGAAGCTTTGTTCTTTAATAACATGGCTTCTGTAATTTGTTTACCAATTTTTACAATGGGGTCTAAACTTGAAAGAGGGTCTTGGAAAATCATTGCGATTTTATCGCCTCTTAGTTTATGCATTTCTTCCTCAGAAACCTTTAATAAGTCTCTACCATCATATAGAATTTCTCCACCATCGATAATAGAGTTTCCGGCTAAAATACCTAAAATTGCCTTTGATGTAACAGATTTACCAGAACCTGATTCACCAACAATTGCTAATGTTTCACCTTTATATAAATCAAATGAAATATCTCTTACTGCTTTAACTGTACCATTGTTAGTACGGAAGGATATTTTTAACTTCTTTACTTCTAAAACCTTATTCATATTATTCCTCCACTCCTCTCAATGATGGGTTAAATGCATCTCTTAAACCATTACCGAATAAATTGAAGCAAATCATCAACAATGAAATGAATATTGATGGGAATAACATCAAGTGAGGTGCTGATGTCCAAATAGTTGAAGATTCTGATAATAAAGTACCTAAGCTTGTAGATTTTGTTGTACCTAAGTTAACAATACCTAAGAAGCTCAAACTAGATTCACTAAAGATTACACCAGGAATTACTAATGCAATAGATGTAATTATTGTTCCTAAAGTATTTGGGAAAATGTGCTTCCAAATCAAACGTCTATCACTAGCACCTAATGTTCTTGCAGCCATTACATATTCTTCATTCTTAAATCTATAGAACTGAGTACGTACTCTAGATGCCGTACCTATCCAACCAGTAAGTACATATGCAAATATTAATGAAGGAATTGGTCCTGCTTTTTTAGCCAAGTGCATCTGGAATAATGTTGCTACGATAATAAATGGTATACCAGCTAGAATATCACTAACACGCTCTAAAATCATATCTGTTGCACCACCATAATATCCTTCAACTGCGCCATATAAGGCACCTAAAATAAAGTTAATTACAGAAATAACAACTGCAAATATTAAACTCAATCTTAAACCTTGACCAAGTCTATAAGCAAAATCCAAACCCAATGTATCAGTACCAAAGAAATAATTAGGTTCGGCACCTCTTAAATATCTATAATAATTGTAATATAAAAGTCTTACTTCATATGATTGATGTTCAGATGAACCATTCATAATCTTCTTTTGGATTTCTCCACCAACACGGTAATAATTATCCTCAAGAACTAAATCATCACTAAATTGTAAAGTTGTTACTTTACCAGGCTTGATTGTAGTTGAAATAGGTACTCCTTTTTCTGAACCAGTTGTTTTCATCTTATACCAATAATTAGCATTTTTAATGTCTAATGAATATTTTCCATCTCGACCATCAGCTGTATATTTATCAATTAAAGGATATAAGACATGTAATCCAGTTTCAGCTTCCCAAGCTTCTAGTGCATTGTATTCCTCTAATGTAACAGTTTTATAAATGAAACCAACTTGTAAATAAGTATCAACTTTAAAATTATAATTAGTAGATACTGTTTTACCTTTCATAACTGTATTTGTATAATTAACTTTAAATACAGGATTATAATAACTATCATATGCATCTTTAAGAGCCATGCTTCTTCCATCATAGCTTTCAGCAGCTACGCCCTTTGCATATTCAAATACTAAGCCTTGCTCACTACCATCTAAGTCCTTAAAACCACCCATAATGCCTAGACTCTCTTTTAAAGCTGTATTTCTTGGAGCCATACGAGCATAATATGAATCTGGTTGTGTTGCTTGATGTGAAGGAACGCAAAATGGCACAATCAAAGCATATAATACAATTAACATAATAACAAAGAAAGCAACTACAGAACCCTTATTCTTTCTAAAACGAATTAAAGCATCTTTTAAGAATCCAATAGGTTTTGTATCAAATTTCTTATCTGTAATATTTTCATTTTGAGCAAATTCAAAATCTTCTTTTGGGATAGACATATCATAAATGTTTAATTCTTCCATATTATCTAGCCCCCATTCTAATTCTTGGATCAATGAATCCATAACTTAAATCCACAACAATACCACCAGTTAAACCGATTAATGTATAGAATATACTATCAAACATAAATACATCATAATCTAATTGTTGTACTGATTGTAAATACAATACACCAACACCAGGAATTGAGAAAATTTGTTCAATGATTAATGAACCACCTAAGATTGAGAATAAGCTACCAATAATCATAGGTAAAGTTGGAACCATCGCATTCTTAAGGGCATGTCTAACAGTTGCTTGTGATCTTGTTAAACCTTTTGTTCTAGCCAACAACATATAATCTGAAGTTAATGTTTCAGTTAATTCTGCTCTAACAAAACGACATAAACCAGCAATTTCACCAAATGAAAGTGATAAAATAGCAGGAATCATACTATGGAACATTGCCCATGAAAAGTATGTACCACCAGCATTTGCTAAAGGATGAACTACAGCAGGGAACCATCCTAATTTAAAATAAAATATATATTGAACTAAAAACGCATAAACGTAACTTGGAATTGATACAAATAATATAATAATTACATTAACAACTTGATCTTGCCATTTGTTTTTCTTAATTGCAGCATAAATACCTAATGCAATACCAACGGGAATAGAGAACAATAATGAGTATACATTAACTAATACAGTAGGTAAGAATCTGTCACCAAATACTTCTGTAACAGGAGTATTATATTGAATATACCAAGAAGTACCAAAATCAAATCCTGTAAAAATATTTTTTAAATAATAAAAATATTGAACGATAATAGGTTTGTTATAACCAAGCATTTCATATCGAGCTTTAACGATTTCCTCAGTTCCTTTCTCGATAGGAAGTTCACGTGGCAATAAACGCACCATAAAAAAGCATATTGTAGTTATTACGAAAAGTGAAAAAAACATCAATAATACTCTTTTAATAACATATTTTAGCATGTCTACCTCCTAAAACTACTAATTTTTTTTAAACGCGCACAAAGGGATGCAAAAATAGCATCCCTTCGAAGAATTATTTTTAAAATACTTCTTTCTATTCGTAACTTAAATTTCCGCCTTGTTCTTGAACATAAGTTGCCCACTCAGCATCATTATAAGTATATCTCATTAATCTTAAGCCACCGAATCCATACATTACGTTATAATCTTCAGTGAAATACTTAACCTTATAAGATAATAATGATACTACAGTTGTAGAACATAGAGGAATACAATAATACTTCTCTAAATATTTAGCCTCTAATTGTGCTGTAATGTCAAGCTTTGTATCGAAATCAGCTGATGCATAATCACCAGTACCAATCATACAATTTGACCATTGTTGCCATGTCTTAGTTACTGATTCGCCGTTAACTTCAAGAGTTAAAGTTTCAGCAGTAGGATCCCAGCATCCTGCTTCATGAATATCATATTGATCTGGATCCATGTATACTTGGAAGTTTCTGAATGGATAGAATGCAGCACCACCCCATGCACCATAACCGATTGCATAAGTACCATTTGCAACTGCTTTATATCTATCTGTTAAACTACCAATACCTTCTAATGTAATCTTACCAAAACCAGAATCTTTAGCTGCATCATTTAAGTACTTTTCAAGCTTAGCTACACAAGCATTAGCTGAAGCGTCCATAGCAGCCTTTTGCCAACCGATTTGGAACTTGATATCTTGACCAGCAACATACTTTCCTTCAGCTACTAATTCATCACAAGCTTGTTTTAATAAAGCTGCTGCTGCAGTTGGGTTGTAACCAGTAATAGCATTATAAGCTTCTTCTAGAGTCTTATAATCTTTATCAGCACCATATTCATAACCATAGAAATTAACGATAGTCTCCATAGCTTGGTCAGACTTTCTATAGCTTGAGTTTGGATCGTTGAAGATATCATAATAATATAGATTGTTCATTAAATATGTAGCTGGCTTATAACCTTCTGTTGCAGTAACGAAGTCAGCTCTATCAATTGCTAAGCTGAATGCCTTACGGAAGTTATTATTAGCTAAAACTTGTCCGTTAATATTAGTACCAGCTTCATTCATAGCAGCAAGCTTGTTAGGGTCAGTGTTGAAGAACAATCTCATTGTATAAGTTTCATCAACCTTATAAATTTGAGAAGACATTGTATAATTAGGGATGTCAGCTGCATCTGGTGCCCAGTCGTCAAGTTCACCCTTCATGAATTTTTCCTTAGCTGTTTGTTTTTGGTAAACATCAATTACAATCTTTTGAGTGATGTATTGTTGTTCTTTCTTTCCATCAATTTCAAATTGAGTTAATGAATATAAGTAACCATCTTCTGTCTTTTGGTAACCATACCAATAAGGGTTTCTTTCGAAAATGATTTGCTTAGATGCTTGGTAAGCAGTCATCATGTATGGACCATAAGACATTGAAGTCTCTAAATTAGACATATATTTAGTAGTCTTAACTCCAGCTTCAGTTTTAGTTAATTGATCATATAAATCAGTCTTAACTAACCAAGTATCAGTCATTGATGTTAAGAAATAATTATAATCTTCAGCAGTCTTTAATACATAATTGATAGTGTAATCATCAACCTTATATAAACCTACTGTTTCATAGCCCATTTCTGGATTATAATTTTCATTTGTTTGATAAATAGATAACCAAGAAGCATAATCTCCACCAACTTCGCAGTATGAAGCATATGGTCTACCTGGTGCTAAATAATAGTCATAAATATCTTTAGCGCTAAATTCATCATAATATGTAGATTCACAATCAGCATAATATTCATTTTCAATTGCAGTCTTTTGATCATCAGTTAATGCATCATATGTTTCCTTTAATGCTGCAGCTAATTTCTCTTTATAATCATCAGCTTCTGGATTTAAATAATCAGCACTTTCTGGGTCTGTATATTTTGCAGGTAATTCAACATAATCATAACCAGCTGCATCTGTATATGGATCACAATGTTCTGGATTAGTCTTATCGAATTCATCCTTTAAAGCATATGCTCCATATGTTGTTGTATCAGCAATAGATACCCATTGAGGACAAGCATTGCCTTCAGAATCTGTGTAGCCCTTAGCACCATAGAATTCATGTACATCTAAATAAACTGTTTCACCAGCAGCAATTGCTGCAGCGTTGTTAGCATATTTAGTACCTACGCTTACATATAAACCTTTAGTCTTAGAATAGTAATAATCATATGCACCTGCGATTGCAGATTCACCATTGATATATAAGTTAGCACGATAGTTTAGCATTTCAGGGTCTAATAATCTCTTCATAGACTCGATATAGCT
>JAILGR010000150.1 GCA_024696565.1 Acholeplasmatales bacterium
TGAATCTGTATATGTTTCTTCTTTGATTTTATTAAATTGTTCTAATTGTAATGCTTTAACTTCATCAGCAGTCAATGATACTCTAAAATCATCTACATTCATAAATGCAAAGCCTGAAGATGGATTATTATCTACAACCTTTAAATATACAACCTGTCCTTTATAGCTTGATGCATCCATATATACACGCATTAATGTTAGAGGTAATTTTGGATCATTAAACGCTTTATTTGTTACTTTAATTAATTCAGAATCATCTACACCACTACATAATGCAACATAACAATTTGTTGGTGCTGCACCAATCATAAATGAGATATAACCATCACCAGCTAAAGTGAACTTAGTTGAACGAATTGAACCAACTGCTGATTCAGGAGTTGCACCATTATTAGAGCCATCCAAATAATATTCACCATAACCATAAACTGAACGGTCATTCCAATAATATTGAGAAGTAGGACAAATATTTACCTTTGTAAATGCTGTACCACTTAAAATCTTCCAGCCAGTCAAATCTCCTGTCTCAAATCCAGGGTTTTGGATTGTTGTTGATGTTTCATCTTCTTCAAAAGGTGGTTCAGAATATAATGCCAATTCTGCAGTTCTTTGTGCTTCATAAGTTTTTAATTCTTCTTCTGTTTTACATACTACAAAATCATCTACATTTACATATGAAAAATCATCACTATTGTCATTATCTGTAATTCTAATTGTTACTTCTTTGTCAATATACTTGCTTAAATCAGCAATTTTTCTAACCATTTGTGTTGTACAGTATGGTTCATTGTAATCAGTATTAGAAACCTTAAGTACAACTTCATTATCCACTAAAAATTCAATAAATACCTTTTCGTTATTCTTGCCAGCACCCATTTTAAAAGCAATCTTACCAGTACCAGTTAACTTAAATGGTGCTGATGTTAAAGTACCTGTCATTTGTTGAGTACCGCCGTCAATTCCACTAAAAAAGTATTTGCCAACCTTCTCAACTTTAATTCCATTTACTTCATCACTAGATACAATACCACGGTAGCTAAATGCTGCTCCTGTTTTTGTCCAGTTTGTAATCTTACCTTCCTCGCAACTTTCAAAGCCACCATTTAAAATGTCTTCAGAAACCGGCTCACTATTGTTGCAGCTAGTAAGTAATGCTAAAGATGCTGCCATTACCATAAAACCATAAAACTTTGCTTTCATTTTCCCCTCCATAATTATAAAGTTTTAATTGTGTATTTTGTTACTTCATTCAATACTGCATTTCCATTTTCAGAATAGAATTCAATTCTATCATCATTTAAATCCGGATATACATTAGTTGAAAGAGTAGAGTAACCATCATTAATAAATACTTCAATTGTTGAAACATCTAAGAATATTCTTAATTTAATTGTTCCATTAATTAATTTAGCCTTAGCCCTTCTAGTTTTGTTATTTGTTTCTTTACCAGTAATAACCTGACCACTATTTGATCTATCTATTACTACTTCTTCATTTACTGAATCATAATATAATAATGTCTCATTATTAGTTCCTTTAAATAGCTTCACTCCTGCCTTTTTAGAATTACCAACATTTAGTGTTAATTCTAATTCTATGGACTTACCAGATATATTTGCTAATGCTAAAGGTTTATTACTTAATATTGTTTGATTTTGATATGTTACTTTATCTATCCTATACTTTTCAATCTCTCTTACTGGTGCTTGATATAAATGATTATCCTTGATGCTTAGTTCTCTAGGTAGAGTAAATCCACCAGCCCATCCATCTTGTTGTGTAGGCATATTTCTATCCCACATTTGCATCCAAGCAATCATAATCGTTCTACCATCAGGTGTTTTTAGTGTTTGAGCGGCATAAAAATCAAATCCTGAATCTAAATCATTCATTTCTTCGTAATTGAATTTACCGGTTTGATAATCAAACTGACCAATCATATAAACTACTGAATGAATATTTTGATGTTTAATTCCCTCTTGTGCTAAAAACTGTGGACTACAAATTAAAATCTCTTTCCCGCCAATTTCAGCGTATGATGGACATTCAAAAACCCCATCTACACTACAATAATTTTTCTCATTTTGCTTATTAGTATTTAATACTTCGCCAACAAAATTCCAAGATTTCAAATCTTTTGACTTATATAGTAATAATGTTCCTTTATTATTTTTGTTTTTGGTTCCTATTAATACATGATAATAGTCATTGGAAACAAAAATATATGGATCTCTAAAATCTATTTTTGAATAATCATTTGGAATTTGTTTTTCTGATATAACTGGATTACGTGTTAACTTTTCAAAATTTATTCCATCTTTACTTGTTGCAATGCATTGCTGCTGTAACCCATTAGCAACACCAGTATACATAGCATATAACAAGCCATCATATTCTATTGCAGAACCACTAAATATACCAAATTCATTATCATATGGCATATCTGGTGCTAACGCTACGTTTTCTAATTCCCATTTAATGAAATCTTTCGTTGTATAATGGCCCCAATGCATCGGCCCCCACACAGTGTCATAGGGATTATACTGGAAATATAAATTATAATTACCATTAAAATAGCTTAACCCATTTGGATCGTTTACCCAACCAACAGGAGATACCGCATGATAAGTTGGGGCATATCTCTTATTGACTAAAGCTTTTTTTAATTTCATGTAATTAGTAGCTTCTCCTACTTTACCCAATTGCTCTTCACTTCCTTCA
>JAILGR010000155.1 GCA_024696565.1 Acholeplasmatales bacterium
AGCTATAGATGCTTCATTAATTTTATTTTTTAATTCATTTAATCTTTCTAAAATATCCATATTTTAATCCTCCAAACAGTATAAATATTATACCACAGTAGATTTAATTAGTTACTTCTTTAAAATAATAAGCGATAGTAACATTATAATTTTTTACTTTAAAAGTATATTGTAATCTTTCTTTTCCAAACATAGGGTATCCAGTAACTTCTCTTTCAAAATGATATTTACCATCTTTTAAATATATTAATATTATTTTTAAGAATTCACTTAATTGTTGTCCTTGATAAACATCAATCCCTTTTTGATATGGAATAGTGCCATCTAGATAATCTATAACTTTATTAGAAGTATAACCATCAACATAATATTTAACATCAAATTCAATTCTTTTATTTTCTAATTCTTCTATACTATATTCACTATTTCCTGTATCTATAGTTTCACCAACTAACCAAAGACCAACACATTCACCCTTTGATGGTTTACAAGAGACCAATAATAGCAATATAAATAATGAAACAATAATAAATAATACTTTTTTCATTATAATTTCCTCAATGATGGATGGTTAGCTTTTAACTTTTTAATGCCTGTTGGCATAGGGAAAGCTACACTAATAGTTTCTCCTTCAACCTTTACAACCATACCATTTCCAAATATTTTATGATTAATTTTATCGCCAACAGAAAATAAATTAACTCCATTTTCTTCTTTTTTAATATAAGTTGTTTCCACTTCTTTTTTCTTAATTACAGTTTTAGGCTTTGTGCTATTATAATATAATTCTTTATTCATTTCTTTTAAAAAAGTAGATGGAATCATTGATTCTGTTTTACCAAAACGCAATCTATTTTCTGAAGAAGTTAAATATAATTCTTCTTTAGCTCTAGTTACGCCAACATAACAAATTCTTCTTTCTTCTTCCATTTCTTCATTTGAAAAGATATTCATAGATGGAAAAATACCTTCTTCCATCGCAACCATAAACACAACCGGAAACTCTAATCCCTTAGCCTGATGGAATGTAGTTAATTTAACAGAATTAACTTCTTTTATATCATCATTTTCACTTCTAAGTGCTAAATCAGACAATAAACTTTCAAACATTTCATAATGACTTAAATCTTCATATTCTTCTTCAGCTTCAGCTAATACAGATTGGAATTCATTAATATTTTCTATACGATCTTGATATGTATCTTCGTCTTTTTTTAATTCTTCTTCATAGCCTATTTGTTTAACAATTTGATTTAATGTTTCTTTTAAAGATACAAGTTCAATATTAGCTTTAATAGATTCTAAAATAATCTTAAATGCTTTTAAATTATTAATTCCTATTCCACTACCATTTACATAATCAATAGCTTCATATAAGCTTAAATCATTCGAACTAGAAATTTCTTTTAACTTATCTAAGATAACTTTACCTATTTTTCTTTTAGGTACATTAACTATTCTTTCAAATGAAAAATCATCTTTAGGATTAATTAATAATCTTAAATAAGCAATCATATCCTTAATTTCCGTTCTTGCAAAAAAAGACATTCCCCCATAAATAGTATATGGGATTTTATTTCTAACTAAGATATCTTCAAAATTACGAGTTATATAATTAACTCTATACATTATCGCAAAATCACTATAGTTTCTACCTTTTCTAACCTCTTCAGCTATCTTATTTACAACAAAGACAGCCTCATCATAAGATGAATAAGCTTTATAATAATATGGTAATATACCATCCTTTTTAATGGTAAACATTTCCTTTTTAATTTGATTAGGATTTTTCTTTATAATGTCATTAGCTAAATTTAATATTTGGGTTGTAGAACGATAATTTTGTTCTAAAAGTACTAATTTATGATTTTTAAAATCTCTTCTAAATTTATTAATATTTTCAATCTTAGCCCCTCTAAAAGAATAAATAGATTGGAAATCATCACCTACAACAAATAAATTATTATGTACTCTTGATAACATATGAACAAGTTCATATTGTAAATCATTAGTATCTTGAAATTCATCAACTAAAATATAATTAAATTTGTCTTGATACTTTTCTAAAACTAAAGGATTACTTCTAAATAACTTAATTGTAAAAATGATTAAATCATCAAAATCAAGTAAGTTATTCTCCTTACATTTTTCTTCATATCTTCTATTAACTATTGTAAAAAGATCATTAACTTTAGGATCTTTAATACTAAAATTAGTAAAGTTTTTACTTTTAGATATTAAATGTTTAAATTCTTTAGCTTTCTCATCTATATCTAATTCTTTTAAAACCTCTTTAATAAGCTTTGTTGAATCCTCTTCATCTAAAATTACAAAATTCTTATTAAATGGTGGCATCTTATCTATTTCTAAACGTAATAATCTAGCACAAAAGGAATGGAATGTAGAAATCCACATAAATCTAGTGTCAATACCTAGCATTGCTTCAATTCTAGATTTCATTTCATTTGCGGCTTTATTAGTAAACGTTACTGCAAGAATTTGACTTGGGGCAATACCAAGTTCTTCTATAATGTATGAAATTCTTGTAGTTAACACCTTGGTTTTGCCAGAGCCAGCACCAGCCATAACCATGACTGGACCCTCAGTTAGAGTTACTGCCTCTATTTGATTTTTGTTCAAATCCTTTAGTAAGTCCATATTTACTCCTGACGTTCTAAAAATTCCTCATATGTAGACATTCTATCTGTAATAGAACCATCTTTATTGAAGGCAATAATTCTATTCGCAACAGTCTCAAGTAATTCAGCATCATGACTTGAGAATAAAATATTACCTTTATAATTAATCATACCTTCATTTAATGCTGTAATAGATTCTAGATCTAAATGGTTAGTAGGATCTTCTAATACTAAAATGTTTGGACATTCTAGCATTAGTTTAGCAAACATACATCTAACCTTTTCACCACCAGATAGAACATTACATTTCTTTAATGATTCTTCACCACTAAATAACATTCTACCTAACCAACCACGAATAAATGATTCAGTTTGGTCTTCTTTAGAATATTGTCTTAACCAATCAATTAATGATAAGTCTTTATTAAAATATTCTTTATTATCTTGAGGTAAGAATCCTACTGTAGTAGTAATACCCCATTTAAATTTACCAGTAAAATCCTTATCCTTACCAGATAAAATATCAAATAAAGCTTGAATTTGTTTAGTATTTTCTGATAAGAAGGCAATCTTATCATTTTTATTTACACTAAATGATATATTTTCAAATACACCCTTCTTAGTTAGGTTTTCAACAATTAAAATATCATTCCCAACCTCTCTATTAGGTTTAAAACCAATATATGGATATCTTCTTGATGATGGTTCGATATCATCTAATGTAATCTTTTCTAATAATTTCTTTCTAGAAGTAGCTTGTCTACTTTTAGATTTGTTAGCACTAAATCTTGCGATAAATTCTTGTAATTCTTTGGCTTTTTGTTCATTTTTCTTATTTAAATCCTTAGCTTGTTGTAAAGCTAATTGACTTGATTCATACCAGAATTCATAGTTACCAACATATAATTTAATCTTACCATAATCAACATCACAAATATGTGTACAAACATTATTTAAGAAATGACGGTCATGGGAAACAATTAATACTGTATTTTCAAAATTTAATAAGAAATTCTCTAACCATCTAGTAGACTTATAATCTAAGTTATTAGTAGGCTCATCTAATAATAAGATATCTGGATTACCAAATAAGGCTTGAGCTAATAAAACCTTAATCTTTATTTTAGCATCTAAATCTTGCATTAGCATATAAAATGCATCTTGATCAACGCCTAAGCCTGATAATAATGTTTCAGCATCTGATTCTGCTTCCCATCCACCAAGTTCAGCAAATTCACCTTCAAGTTCAGCAGCTAAAATACCATCTTCATCAGTAAAATCAGCCTTTTGATATAATTTATCTTTAGCTTCTTGAATCTCCATTAATCTTTTATGCCCCATCAATACTGTTTGAATTGCAGTATATTCGTTATAAGCATTTTGATCTTGTTTTAAAATTGACATTCTTTCCTTTTTATCCATGACTACTTCACCAGAAGTAGATTCAATTTCACCAGATAAAAGCTTTAAAAATGTTGATTTACCAGCACCATTAGCTCCAATGATACCATAACAGTTTCCTTTACTAAACGTTATATTAACATCTTTAAATAATACTCTAGAACCATATTGTAATCCTAGATTTATAACCTTTAACATAATACTCCTCCAAATATAACATAATTAAAATTAAGGGCTGAAACCAGTCCTTAATTAATTTTATAATTTAAATGAACTTTTAAGTCCGCAAGTGCGGTTAAATACTAATTTTGTATCAGTAGAATCCTTATCAGTACAATAATATCCATTACGAATAAATTGATAGTGATCTAATGGCTTAGTATCTTTTAATGATTCTTCAACAAAACCATTAACAATATTTAATGAATTTGGATTTAATTTTTCCATAAAATCTAAATCCTTATTCTCTTCAGTCTCTAAAATAAGTGGCTCTAATAATCTAAATTCTGCAGGAATTGCTGTAGTAGCTTCAACAAAATGAATATTACCATTTGGCTTTCTTAAATCAAAACCAGAACCAGATCTAGTTTCAGGATCATATGTTGCATGAATTAATGTGATATTACCATCATTATCCTTTTCTACTGATGTTGGAGTAATGAAATATGCATGCATTAATCTAACTTCAACACCTAAAGCCGCTCTTTTCCACTTCTTATTAGGCTTTTCTTCAATAAAGTCTTCTCTTTCAATATAAACTTCTCTTGA
Source organism: Acholeplasmatales bacterium (assembly GCA_024696565.1). GTDB lineage: Bacteria > Bacillota_I > Bacilli_A > Acholeplasmatales > Anaeroplasmataceae > Anaeroplasma. Next base: position 4,809 of record JAILGR010000155.1, read on the forward strand.
GAAGGCAATCTTTCTAGAACCTAATTCTTCATTCTCTTGATTATTTTGGCAATCCAAATATTCAATCTTTCCTTCAGGATAATTGTCAATAATTACCTTAACAGGATTAATAACTGCATTAGGTCTTAATGCCTTTAATTTTAAATCATTTCTTAATTCTTCATCTAATTGATCAGCCTCTACAGTTGAATTAACTCTAGATAACCCAGTACCTAAGATAAAGTTTCTAATGGAATCTGCAGTAAATCCTCTTCTTCTTAAACCACATAAAGTAGGCATTCTTGGATCATCATATCCTAATACCTTTTTAGCATCTACTAATTGACGTAGATATCTTTTTGACATAATAGTATTAGTAATATTTAATCTACCAAATTCATATTGATGAGGAACATGCTTCATCTCACAATTTTCAACTACCCAATCATATAAAACTCTATGATTATCATATTCAAGTGAACATAGTGAATGAGTGATTCCTTCAAAAGCATCCTGTAGTGGATGGGCGAAATCATACATTGGGAAAATACACCATTTAGTGCCTTGACGATGGTGATTAATATGTAAGATACGATACATTACTGGGTCTCTCATATTGATATTAGGACTTGCCATATCAATCTTTGCACGTAATGTCTTTTCGCCGTCTTTATATTTTCCTTCTTTCATTTCTTCAAATAGCTTAAGGTTTTCTTCAACACTTCTATCTCTATATGGAGAATTCTTTCCTGGTTCATTTAATGTACCACGATATTTTGAAATTTCTTCTTGATTTAAATCATCTACATAGGCTAAGCCTTTCTTAATTAACATAATGGCTTTTTCATATGTAGCCTCAAAATAATCAGAACCATAGAAAACATTATTTGGTTTATAACCTAACCAAGCTAGATCATAGATAATACCATCTACAAATTCTTGGTCTTCCTTTGCTGGATTTGTATCATCAAATCTTAAATTAGTTTTTCCATTAAATGCTTTAGCTAATTCAAAGTTAGTAATAATAGCTCTTGCATGACCAATATGTAAATATGCATTAGGCTCAGGTGGGAAACGAGTAATGATCTCATTTACCTTTCCAGAATCTAAATCATTTTGCATAATTGTTTTAATAAAGTTGTTAATTTCTGCCATAACAGTACACCTCTTTTAAAAATACAATTCATTATACTACAAAATAGTTAAAATCTCTATATTGGATTTAAGACATTTTGTTATATAATAAGAGCGTTATGTAAGGGTGATAATATGAGTGAAATTAATAATTTTATTAAGACAATAATGAAAGATGATTTAGAAAGTGGAAAA
>JAILGR010000192.1 GCA_024696565.1 Acholeplasmatales bacterium
TGCTATAACATTTAAGTAAGAGGTATGTTATGGAAACAAATTATAAAGAACTATTAACTAATCTAGAAGCATTAATCAGCGGAATAGATTATGATATTACCATATTAAGTAACGCATCAGCATTATTTAATGAATATTTAGAAAACATTAATTGGGTAGGCTTTTATCTATACAAAGATGGAAAGTTAATACTAGGACCTTTTCAAGGAAAAGTTGCTTGTATGGTTATTCCTTTAAATAGAGGTGTATGTGGTTATTGTGCCACTAATAAAGAAACTATAATTGTGAAAAATGTTCACGAATTTAAAGGTCATATTGCTTGTGATTCAGCTTCAGAATCAGAAATATGTGTACCTATCATTGTTAATAATGAATTATATGGGTTATTAGATATTGATAGTCCAACACAAAATAGATTTAATGATAAAGATAAAGAAAACCTAGAAAAAGCAATAGAGATTATTAAAAAGCATTTAAATCAAAACATTTAAATAGTTATTAAAAAAATGTTAGTTATCGAAACTAACATTTTTTCTTTATTTATTATGATCTTTTAAAAATTCGATAAATGCTTTTTCTGGTAAAGGCTTAGAATGTAAGAATCCTTGAATATAATTAATATTTAATTCTTCTAATACATCTTCTTGTTCTTGTCTTTCAACGCCTTCACAAACAATTTCAAGTCCTAATGTCCTAAACATACTAATTGAGCTTTCAATACTTATTTTAGCTCTTTTTCCTAATTGATTGTTTTGATTATATGATTGGAAATATGAATCAACTAAAACCTTATCAAATTTAACTATCTTTACAGGCATATCTACAACATAATTCAAATTAGAATATCCAGTACCATAATCATCTAAAGAAAATGATACTCCTTTTTGGCTTAGTATATCTAAATTCTTTGTTAAAGCACCTCTATGCTCTAATTCAGCTGATTCAGTAATTTCTAGATTTACATATTTAGTATCAATATTATTTTTATTAATAATATCTAAATATTTTTCATGTAAATTCTCATCACATAACTGAGCTACAGACAAATTACTTTCAATATATTCTAACCCTAATTCTTCCATATTGTTATTATGGATGAACTTACATACTTTATCAAATACAATTTCATCTAGCTTATGAATCATGCCATTCTTTTCAGCTAATGAAATAAATTCACCAGGTGGTATTAATTCTTCTTCTTTAGTTTTTAATCTTACTAATGCTTCTGCACAAGTAAACTTTTTCTTTCTTAAATCATATATTGGTTGATAATATACAACTACTAAATCCTCTTGGTGAATTGCTTGCTCAATATAGCTTTGGATTTTAATATTATTTAAGAAATCTCTTAAAATTTTTTGATCAATTTCAGAGTAATCTCCTTGCATCATATTAGCATTTTGACTTGCTAATTCAACTAATGAACTTAAATCTGATTGATTATCAATAGCTGTTGTATCTTTAATATAGAAAGGATAATAGTTAGTAGAAATAATCGGATTATTCTTTTTATATTCTTGATAGGCCTTAATAATTACATCTAATGATGCATTTTTCTTTAAAATAATCAAATATTCATTTTGAATTCTAAATGAAATAATATCTTTTCTTTTTAATAATACTTTATTAAATGCAGTTAATACTTCGGATACTGTTTTTTCATCTAATATCTTTAAGGAATTTAAAGCTTTTAAGTAGAATACTTCACAAGGTATTTCTTCCTTTTTTCTTTCTTCTACATATCTTAAATATCCATTCCAGTTAAATAAACCAGTAACACTATCAATATTAGAATCTAGTGCTTCAAGAGCAACATACATAATTAATAAGCCTAAGGATACAGCAAAGCTTACAACCAACATTTCTTTTCTAAAGAATTGAAGAAGGGCAAAAGCACTCCAAATACCCATCCATAAACGAACAGCTATTGCTGGCTTTTTACCAAGCTTATCCTTATAGACAAATGAACCAACTAATATTACCAAAATACCTATTGCCGCACTAGCATATGTAATAATAGTTGCACTACCTTCAGTATAAATAATTAATCCATTATCTTGGTTAGTAACAACATTAGTAGTTATATATGGGTTACCTACAATAAGGGATAATACTATACCATAGGCTATAGTTGACCAAAAGATTATTTTATACCTTTTTAAAGTAAATACTTCTCCTGCCATATATAATATTGTTACAAGCAAAATAGCATTTGTTGCAATTAAGTATAATCTATTCGCATAAACAGTAAAGAATTCATCGTCTGGCATAAAGGTATTAAATGTAGTAGCTACTATATCCAAGACTAATACAATAATTGTAGCAATAATGCATCTTAAAAAATGCTTTTCTCTTTTGATGTTCATTTTTCTTTGCATCAAGAAAAGAATTAGCAAAATTACGGATAACACTAATCCACATAATTGTGTAGGAATGCTTAGTCTCATAAAAATCCCCTGCCATTTCTATCTATTTGATTTTACCATACTTTTAATAAAAACTAAAACACTTTTAGTAATAAACGTTTTCAAATTTTAAAACAAGAATATGTTTTTGTTATAAAAACATCTCTTTCAAATTGTTTTCATTATAGGAATAGATTATAATGAAAATAGGTGAGGCGTATGCTAGAAATTTATAAATTATATCTTCCAAAATCAAAAAGAGAAGTTACCATTGAGGTTTCAGGGCCAAGAAATAAAACTGGTATTAAGTTTGATACTATCTATTTTTTAGATGGCCAAAATGCCTTTAAAGATTCTCATGCTTCTTTTGGCAGAAGTATTAGGGCCACTAAAATACTAGGACCTTTCGCAAAAGAAACAAAACATAGAATTTTAGGCGTAGCTGTTTATAATGCCGGTTCTGACCTTGGAAGAATAAATGAATATTCTCCATTCCCAATTGAAGGAGTAGATATCGATTCATGGAAAGATCAAGATACAGAAGTTTTTAAAAACTATTGTCATGATTTCATTCATACTATTATTCCTTTTATTGATGGAAAATACAACACCTACAGTGATAACGACCATAGAGCTATTTATGGTTCTTCCTTAGGAGCTATATGTGCTCTTTATTTAGCATTTGCATATAAAGATTCTTTTCAATATGTAGGAGCATTCTCTACTCCAACATTCTTGTTTCATGATAGATTTATGCGTTTTTTGAAAAGAAAACTAGATAATAAAAAAGATGTATTCTTATATTGTGGACTTAATGAAGAATCAGATGATTATTTTGATAAAAGTGCTTATTCTAATGCCTCTTTAGAATTATATGAATTCTTTAAAAGTAATTATATAAGAACTAAATTAGTTTTAGATTCAAAAGGTGTTCATAATGAAGAAACATGGGGTAATAATTTTATATATTTTGTAAACTTTATATATTTCGATGATATTATCTATAGATAAGAAAAGCACATCCGTTTTGATATGATATCTCTAGAGTAGACAAATAAAATAATCTTGGAGGTATCGCGAATCCCCTAGGGGATTGTTATTCCTTTTCTTTTTTAATTATTTTATTTGTCTACTTTAGAGATATCATATCAAAACGGATGTGCTTTTCTTATCTATAG
>JAILGR010000194.1 GCA_024696565.1 Acholeplasmatales bacterium
GATTTTTAATTCTGTCTTTGATTGTTTCTTCTAGATTGAATAATTCAATATCTGATTTTTGAATTTTAGTTCTATTTACTACAACATCAATATCTTCTTCTAAATCTCTATAAAAGCAAGTTGCATGACCTGTATGACAAGAAATACCTCCGACTTGTTCAACTTGGAATAATAAGGCATCACCATCACAATCAATAGATAAGCCTTTCATATATTGGAAATAACCTGAAGTTTCGCCTTTTTTCCAAAGTTGTTTTCTGCTTCTTGAATAATATGTCATCTCTTTAGTGTCTAAAGTGATTTTTAAAGCCTCTTCATTCATATATGCTACCATACGAATCTTTTTAGCATGATAATCTTGAATAACACATACAACAAGACCATTTTCATCATATTTTACACTATCTAAAATTTCTTGTTTTGTCATAGTCTTACACTTACTCCTTTATCTTTTAAATACTTCTTTAATTCATTAATTTCTAATTCCTTATAATGGAATAAACTAGCAGCTAAAGCTGCATCAGCATTGGCTTTAGAAAAAACATCATAAAAATCTTCCATAGAACCAGCTCCACCAGATGCAATAACAGGAATACTTAATATATCAGTTATAGCTTTAGTTAATTTTAAATCATAACCAGCTTTAGTTCCATCAGCATCCATAGATGTAAGTAATATTTCACCAGCACCTAATTCTTCAGCCTTTTTAGCCCACAAAACGGCATCAAGTCCAGTAGCAATTCTTCCACCATGAATATATACTTCAAAAAAAGTACCATTCCATTTCGCATCTATTGCTACTACAATACATTGCTTACCATATTTTAAGCTAGCATTTTTAATTAATTCTGGATCTTTAACCGCAATACTATTTAATGATACTTTATCAGCACCAGCTAATAATAAGTCATGGATATCATCTAAATTTCTAATGCCACCGCCAACAGTTAAAGGTATAAATACCTTTTTAGCTGTTTTTTTAACGACATCAATAATAGTTCCTCTTTTTTCATGAGAAGCTGTTATATCTAAAAATACTATTTCATCTGCCCCTAAATTAGAATAGCCCTCAGCTATTAATACAGGATCTCCTGCATCTACTAAATTTATAAAATTTACACCCTTAACTACTCTACCTTCTTTAATATCAAGACAAGGTATTATTCTTTTACAAAGCATAAATTAATCCTCATATTTCTTAATAATCTCACTTAAATTAATTTGATTTGAATAAATTGATTTACCTAAGATTATACCTTCACAACCAATTTCTTTGGCTTTTTTTACATCTAATTCTGATTTGGCTCCACCAGAAGCTACTATATCTAAATTAGTTTTATTAACTAATTCTTTAGTTTGTTCTAAGTTTATACCTTCTAAAGTTCCATCTTTAGATATATCAGTAAAAATAATTGTTTTTACGCCAATTTCTTTTAGTTTTAGGGCAAATTCAATATAATCAATATCAGTATTTTCTAACCAGCCATGAGTGGCTACCTTTTTATTTTTACAATCAATTCCAATAACTATTTTATCAGAACCAAAAGTATTAATTGCATCTTTTACAAATTCTAAATTTAAGGCTATAGAACCTAAAATAACTCTTTTTAGACCTAAATCTAATAAGTTTTTTATTTGTTCTTTAGTTCTAATACCTCCACCAAGTTCTAAATCAATATCTACTTCTTTTATAATTCTTTTAACAGCTTCTAAGTTTTTACTTTTACCTTCTTTAGCACCATCTAAATCAACTAAATGAATAAAAGAAGCTCCCATTTCTTTAAATTTTTTAGCAGATAATACAGGATCACCATAACCAGTAACTAAATCATAATCACCTTTATATAATCTAACAGCTTCCCCATTATGTAAATCAATTGCTGGATATATTCTCATAATTTACAAAAATTCTTTAATATCTGTAAGCCAACAGATCCTGATTTTTCAGGATGGAACTGTACAGCATAAAGATTACCCTTTCTAACAGCACTACAATAAGTTTTTCCAGCATAATTAGTTAATGCTAGTCTACAATCTATATCTTCATCTGTTAAATAATAAGAATGGACAAAATAAACATCTTTTAGATTAACTCCTTCTAAAAGTTTATTTTCCTTAACTACTTCAATTTGATTCCAACCAATTTGAGGTATTTTATATTCATTATTAGGATTTTCAAATTCAACTATTTTACCCTTTAATAAACCTAAACCTTTATGTTTACCAAATTCTAAAGAATATTCAAATAATAACTGCATACCAACACAAATACCAAGTATTGGCGTATTCTTTTTAATTAGTTCATCTAATACTAAATTAAAACCTACTTTATTAAAAGTATCAATAGCATCACCAAAAGCTCCTACTCCTGGTAATATTACTCTATCAGCAGCTAATATTTCATCTTTATTACTAGTAATAATAGCTTCTTCATTTAAATAATCAAAAGCATTTTTAATTGAACCTAAATTACCTATACCATAATCCATTATGGCTATCATAATTAGATCACTCCTTTAGTTGATAACATGCCATCAATTTCATCATTTATTCTAGTTGCATCATGTAAGCATTTAGCTAATGATTTAAACATAGCTTCAATTATATGATGAGAATTTTCTCCTCTAATAACAACAAAATGTAAGTTCATATTGGCATTTTCAGCAAATGATCTAAAGAATTCTTTAGTACATTCAGTTTCAAAATCACCAACCTTAGGTGTATAAAAGAAAGCATCATCTTGATAAAAGGCTCTACCACATAAATCAATAGCACATAAAACTAAAGCATCATCCATAGGCATACAAAAATTAGCATATCTTTGAATCTTTACTTTATCTCCTAAAGCTTTATTAAAAGCTTCTCCTAAAACTATACCAGTGTCTTCAACAGAGTGATGATTATCAACTTCTAAATCTCCATTACAATTAAAATTTAAATCAAAGCCTGAATGTTTAGCTAATGCCGTTAACATATGATTAAAAAAGCCAATCTTAGTTTCAACATTAGACTTACCTTTTCCATCTAGATTAATCTTACAAGAAATATCAGTTTCTTTAGTTTTTCTTTTTACTTCAGCCTCTCTCATTTTAACACCTCCAATAACTTATCATTTTCAAATCTAGTTCCTACAGTAATACGATAAACGCCACTTTTAAACTTTCTAATATAAATCTTATT
>JAILGR010000172.1 GCA_024696565.1 Acholeplasmatales bacterium
TATTCATTATTTTATATTGTCTAAGAAATCCTTAACAAATTCAGGAACTGGCTTTTCTTCTTTTATTTCTTTACGATATCTATTAATAGATGTAACTAGATTCTTAATTGATAATACCTTATAATGCTCTTTCATATAAGCTAAAGCATCCTTAATTTCATCTATTTTTATACCATCTTCAGTAATTAAGCTTGATACTATTTCCATCTCAACTGGAGTTAAAACTCTATTAATTTCTTTTTGAATTAATTGAACTACATAGAAGAAATCATTATCTAAATCTAAAGAATTCTTTCCCTCTAAGATTTCTTTTACTCTATCAAAAAAGCCATCTAAAGATATTGCTTCTTTACCAATACCATCTTCATATTCAACATAAATTGAATAAAATTGTCTTTCAAGTAAATTTGTCACAACAAAATCAAAATCAGTATCTGAAATACTAATTCTATCTTTTAATGATTCAACTGAAAAATATTTATTATTCTTATATTCTTTTAGCATTAATGTTAATAAAACTGCTGAAGAAGGATTTAATAATAATTCCTTTTGATATGACATAATAAATCTTTCATAATCAAAACAATCACATTCATATAATTTCTTTATCATATTGTTGCTTCCTTCTCTAAAGCATTCTTTGCTGCATTTTGTTGGGCTTCTTTTTTAGTTTTACCAATACCTCTACCCATCAAAATTTCATCCATATATACTACTGCTTCAAATTCTTTATCATTTGCAGGACCATCATCTCTTACAATTTCATAGCGAATGGTTCTCTTTTCGCTTTGAAGTTTTTCTTGTAATAATGATTTATAATCTTTAACTTTTGTAACATCATCTATATATGGAATAAAGAATTTTTCTACAACCTTATAAGCATCCATAAAACCACCATCTAAAAAGATAGCTCCTAATACAGCTTCTAGGGCATCAGCAATAATGGCAGGTCTATTTCTACCACCACTTAATTCTTCTCCCTTACCCAAATATAGGTATTTAGGTAAATCTATTTTAGATGCATAAACATCTAATGCACCTTCACATACAGCCTTTGCTCTTGTTTTAGTTAATACTCCTTCATCTAGAGAAATAACTTGATATAAGTATTTAGACATACTTAATTCTAAAACTGCATCACCTAAAAATTCCATTCTTTCATTACATTCTAAAGAATGCTCATTACCATAAGAAGAATGGGTTAGGGCAGTTTTTAATAAATTCTTATTTTTAAAAGTATAACCAAGCTTTTGTTCTAATTCTAATATATTATTCACTATCCTCACCACCAACTTCTTTTTGTGGTAGGGCTAAAATTACTTTAGATATCAAATCACTCTTAACCATCTCTCTAACCTGACGAATGGCACTAGTGAAAGTTTTAGCATTAGAATTACCATGAGCCTTAACAACAGGCTTACCAATACCAAAAATCATAGCACCACCAACTTCAGAAGAATCCATTCTCTTAGCAAATTTTTTTAAATTCTTTCTCATAAATAAATAGCCAAGTTTTCCACCAAGTGATGCCTTTATTTCTTGTTTTAGCATTCTACCCATATTCTTAGCTGTTCCCTCTAATGACTTTAGGGCAATATTACCTGAATAACCATCAGAAACAACAATTGTAGTAGGACAATCAACTAATTGATCTGGTTCAACATTTCCTTTAAAATTAATACCTTCAGTCTTTTCTAATAAATAATATGCTTCCTTATCTACTTCTCTACCTTTACCAGGCTCAGATCCAATATTTAAAAGACCGCAAGTAGGTTCTTTTATTCCTAATACTTCTTTAGCTGCAACAGTTGCAAAAATTGCAAATTCTTGATAATGTTCAGGCTTTAATTCTACATTAGCTCCAACATCTAATAATAATCTTGGATTTCCATCGAAGTTTGGAATGATTGGACATAGTGCAACTCTTTCCATTTGAGGTAGACGACGAATAATTAAATGTGCCCCCATAACTACACATTGAGTAGGTCCATTAGTAACTACTGCATCTACATCGCCATTTTTAGCAGCATATAATGCCATACATAAGGATGCATCCTTATTCTTTCTTACAGCACGAACAGGATCCTTTTCTCCCATAGATAGGGTATTAGCAGTATGAACAACACTTATTCTTGTTGAATCTGTTAATAAAGGCTTAATCTTAGCCTCATCACCATATAAGACAATTTCAATATCATCATAAGCCTTTATAGCTGCCATTGCTGCAGGAACTGTAGTTTGGCATCCAAAATCTCCACCATTTGCATCTATACCTATACGTATCATATTCTATCCTCCAAAAATCGTTAATAATATTGTATCATTTATTAGATTAAAAAACTAGTTACTTTTAAAGCCTACCTTTTCGTTATCTAATAATATTTTATCGAATCTAAAAGATTTTTCCTTTCCTTTTAAATAATCATCTAAATAAGCTAAAGCATCACTTTTAGCATATTCCCAAATTTTATAATCAGTTTCAAAATCAGCATATTCTAAAGCAATAAAACCAGATTGTTCTTCACCAAAATAATTACCTGGCCCTCTTAATTTAAAATCCGCATCAGCAATACCAAAACCATCATTTATATTTTCTAAAGCAATCAATCTTTCATTATTCTCTTTTTTAGTTACTAAAGCACAATAAGATTGTAAATCACTTCTTCCAACTCTACCTCTTAATTGATGTATTTGAGCCAAACCAAATCTATTAGCATCTAAAATAATCATTATAGTGGCCCTTGGATTATTAACCCCAACTTCAATTACTGTAGTGGATATTAATACTTTAGTTTCATTATTCATAAAAGAATCCATAATTTCTTTTTTTCTATCGCTAGATATTCTTCCATGAATAGTATCAATTTTAATACCATCTAATTCACGATCAAATATTTCTTTAGCTTCCTCTACAGGTATAGCATCAAAATCATCATTTTCAACAATTAAAGGGCATACTACATAAGCTTGTTCCCCTAATAAAATCCTTTGTTTTAAAAACTTAATTAATCCATTTAATTTTGAAAAAGGAACAATCTTTGTATTAACTATTTTTCTACCCTCTGGCATTGTTTTAATAGATGTAATATCTAAATCACCAAAAACTGTTAAACCAAGTGTTCTAGGAATAGGTGTTGCGGTTAAATATATTGCATCTACATCCCTATATTTTTCTATTAATGATTTTCTTTGATTAACACCAAATTTATGTTGTTCATCTATTACTACAAGTCCCAAATTATATGGTTTAACCTCATCATTTAATAGTGAATGAGTACCAACTAAACAGTTGATTTTACCTAGTCTTAAATCTTCTAATATTTTATCTCTTTCTCTTTTTTTAGTACTTGATGTAAGTATAGAAACATTAACTCCATAATTTTTAAAATATGTTAATAAAGAATTATATTGTTGAATTGCTAATATTTCAGTTGGAAGCATTAATAAAGATTGATATCCGGCACTAAACATAGCTAAAATAGCATAAATACCTACAATACTTTTTCCACAACCTACATCACCTTGAATTAATCTATTCATTGGATATTTAGATGTAATATCTTTTTCAATATCCAAAATAGCCAATCTTTGATCTTTGGTTAATTCAAAAGG
>JAILGR010000223.1 GCA_024696565.1 Acholeplasmatales bacterium
TGCCAGATGTCATTGAAATGCCATATCTACCACCACTATATAAAACAGATTTATCAGATTGTAATAATTTAGTATATCTAGGTTGCCCAACATGCCTATCTGGTGATTTAATTAATGAATTATCTTCTTTTAAAATAAATATATTAGGTAGCTTCATACCATTAAAGGTATTATTCTTTACCATAGTATATAATGCCATATCACCAAATATTAATAAGTCATTAACATTAGGTATTTTATTAAATTTATACTTACCAATTAAATCACCAGATAGGCAGGTTGGGCAACCTAGATATACTAAATTATTACAATCTGATAAATCTGTTTTATATAGTGGTGGTAGATATGGCATTTCAATGACATCTGGCATATGACATGCACTACTTGTATCTACTATTACAAACTGATTATCATTATATTTATATGTATCTAATACTTTTGTTAGTAAATAACCAGCATCTAAAACCACACCTTCACCTGGTTCTAGATATACTTCTACATTATATTTATTTTTAACAAAGTTAATACATTCAATTAATAAATCTATATTGTAATCAGATCTTGTAATATGGTGTCCACCACCAAAATTAATCCATTTTAGATTTTTTAAATATTTATTAAATTTCTTATCTACTTCATCTAAAGTAATCTTTAAATCATCTGAATTTTGTTGACAAAGTGTATGAAAATGAATTCCATCTATTAAATTTAATGTATCTAAATCTAATTCTTTATCTAAAGTAGATAAAGGGATTCCAAGTCTTGATACCTTTGAACAAGGATCATAGATAGAAGGCCCTTTTTGAGTCGATTTTTCAGGGTTTATACGTATACCTATACTTTTACCATACTTCTTACATAAAGGGCCAAATTTCTTCAATTGATTAATAGAATTAAAGACAATATGATCACTATATTTAATAATATCTAATATTTCATCTTCTCTATAGGCACAAGAAAATGTATGTACTTCAGCCCCATTCATTTCTTCATATCCAAGTCTTGCCTCATATAATCCGCTAGATGCAACACCAGATATATATTTTCTTAATAAATTATATAAATTAAAATTAGAAAAAGCTTTTTGAGCTAGTAATATTTTAGCTCCTGTTTTATCTTGAATTTCTTTTAATATTTTTCCATTTTCTATTAACATAGCTTCATCTATTACATATGATGGAGTTTCTAAATTTTTAAATAATTCATAAGGATTATTATTTAAAAATCTTTTAAATGGTCTTCTATTATCTATCATATTAATCTACCAATACAGGATTATAAGATTCTCTTTTTGGAAGTCCGTATTTATCTAATGCTTCAATAAATGGATCTGGATCATACTCTTCTACAGTCTTAGCTCCAGGTGTTGTCCAATAACCCTTTAATATCATTAAAGCCCCACACATCGCAGGTACACCAGTAGTATATGATACAGCCTGAGAGCCTACTTCTTTATATGCTTCTTGATGGTCACATACATTGTAAATGTAATAAGTCTTTTCCTTACCATCTTTTATACCTTTAAAGATACAACCAATATTAGTTTTACCTTTAGTTCTAGATCCTAGTGATGCAGGATCTGGAAGTAATGCTTTTAAAAATTGAATAGGTACAATCTTATGTCCTTCATAATCGATAGCTTTAGTACCTAAAAGACCTACATTTTGTAGGCAATTCATATGGCGAATATAAGATTCACCAAATGTCATATAGAATCTAATTCTTTTAACTTCTGGCAAGTTTTTCGCAATAGATTCAATTTCTTCATGGTGTAATAAATAAATATCTTTTTCACCTACACCATCAAAATTATATTTTTGATGGATACTCATAGGAGGAATTGATATCCATTTACCATTTTCGTAGTATGCCCCCATACTAGATACTTCTCTTAAATTGATTTCAGGATTAAAATTAGTTGCGAAAGGATAACCATGATCACCACCATTACAATCTAAGATATCAATTTCATCAATTCGATCAAATTCATGTTTTTTAGCATATGCAACATATGCTTGTGATACACCTGGGTCAAAGCCACAACCAAGTAGGGCAATTAAACCTTTCTTTGCAAATTTTTCTTGATATTCCCATTGATAACTATAATCAAAATAAGCAGTAAAGTTTTTCTCCTTTACTCTTTTTTCATATCTTTCTCTCCATTTAGGTTCATTTACATCCATTGGTTCATATGCTGCAGTATCTAAGTAATGTGAGTTACATTCTAAACAAGCATCCATAATAATTAAATTTTGGTATGGCATACCTAAGTTCATTACTATTTCAGGTTTAAATTCTTTAAATAATTTAACTAAAGCATCAAAATCATTCGCATCTATTTTAGCTGTTGTAATATTAGTTTTAGTTTTTCCTTCTAATTCTTTTTTTACTTCATCGCATTTTTCTTTAGTTCTAGATGCGATTAATAAATCTGTAAAAACAGAATCTAATTGACAACACTTATGTATAGCAACCTTAGCTACTCCACCACATCCAATAATTATTACTCTACTCATTTTAATTCCTCCAAACTAAAAGTTAGGTGGGCATGATACCCAAATAACTTTTGATTTTTTATTACAATTATTTTTTATATAATGATTTTTATTTGAAATAAAATAAAAAGATTCTCCCTTTTTACAAATAAAGGATTTATCACCATATATTACTTTTATCTCACCATCTATTACATATCCAAATTCTTCACCAGAGTGAGGATAATCATGGAATGTTTCTCCATTTTCATTTAATTCTATATAGATTGGTTCCATTTGATGTTCTTGAGCTGTAGGTACTAACCAAGTTTGTTGATATCCATCAAATTTTTTTTCATATTGTTCTTCTTTAGTAAATACTATATTAGTATTTTCTTCATCTTTAAAAAATTCACTTAATGTAATACCTAAAACATCTAATATTATTTCTAATGTTTCTAAAGAAGGTGATACAGAATCATTTTCAAGCTGTGATATATAACCTTTAGTTAATTCACATCTATTAGCTAATTCTTGTTGAGTTAATTGTAATAAAACTCTTCTTTCTTTTATTTTATTACCTAAATTCATATATCCTCCTTTGTTTGAAATTCCTAAACTTTAAGTTTGAAATTCCTAAACCTAAAGACAACAACATTTTACTATGAAATATATATTATTTCAAGTATGATATAAATTATTACTTTCTATAATCTAATCCTTCATCTGTTTA
>JAILGR010000177.1 GCA_024696565.1 Acholeplasmatales bacterium
ATTTTTGTGTTAATAAAGATTATCAACATAAAGGTATAGGTAGTGAGTTATTAAATGAATTAATGAACTTTTTAATTGAAAAAGGTGCTAAATCATTTATTCTTGAGGTTAGAGAATCTAATAATAATGCGATAAGGTTATATGAAAAATTTGGATTTAAAGAAATATCTATTAGAAAGAATTATTATTCAAATTTAGAAAATGCTAAAGTATTATTAAAGGAGGTCTAATAAATATGGAAAAAACTAATGTAATGCGTATATTAGACCAAAAGAAAATAAAATATGATGTTAAAGAATATCCACATTTAGATGGTGTTTGTGTTGAAGGCTTTGAGGTTGCAAAACTTTTGAATCAAAATCCAGAAAGAGTATTTAAAACATTAGTTACAGTAGATAATACTAAACATTATCATGTTATGGTTGTGCCTGTATATGCAGAACTTGATTTAAAAAAATGTGCTAAAGCATCTAATGTAAAATCATTAGAAATGATAGCTGTTAAAGAATTATTACCTTTAACAGGTTATGTTAGAGGAGGCTGTTCTCCTATTGGTATGAAGAAGGTATTTCATACAATAGTAGATGAAACTGCGAAAGAATTTCAAACAATATTCTTTTCAGCAGGGAAGATTGGTCTTCAAATAGAAATGAATCCTATTGATTTAGGAAAAGTAATTAAAATTGAATTTGCTGATTTAAAGAAGGAGGCATAATTATGCTAGTTCTTGGTGTTGAATCATCTTGTGATGAAACAAGTGTATCTGTTGTTAAAGATGGTAAAGAAGTATTATCATGCTTTACTAATACACAAATAAAAATTCATGAAAAGTTTGGTGGAGTTGTACCTGAGGTTGCATCACGTCACCATGTATATCAAGTATCTATGGTATTTGAAGAGGCATTAAAGGCTGCAGGTGTAAAACCAGAAGATATCGACTTAGTTGCTGTTACAGAAGGACCTGGTTTAATTGGCTCATTACTTGTTGGAGTTAATGCAGCTAAGACATTTTCAATGATGTATAATAAACCATTAATTGGTGTACATCATTTGGCAGGTCATATTTATGCTAATGCTATTGAGCATGAGATGAAATTTCCTTGTATTGCTTTGCTTGTATCAGGTGGTAATACAGAATTAATATATATGAAAGATCATTTCTCTTTTGAAATAATTGGTCAAACCCTAGATGATGCCGTTGGTGAGGCATATGATAAAGTAGCAAGAGTTGTAGGTCTTCCATACCCAGGAGGTCCACATGTAGATAGATTAGCTCATGAAGGTAAAGATACTTATCATTTACCAAGAGTATATTTAGAGGATGGCTCTTATAATTTTTCTTTCTCTGGTTTAAAGAGTGCAGTTATTAATCTAGCTCATAACGCTAAACAAAGAGGAGAAGAAATTAATGTTAATGATTTATGTAGATCATTCCAAGATTCTGTTACTGAAGTTTTAGTTAGAAAAACATTAATGTTAGCTAAAGAAAGAGGCGTATCTAATATTATTGTCGCTGGTGGTGTATCAGCTAATAAAGGATTAAAGGAAAGATTTATGGAAGAAGCTAAAGATTTTAATGTTTCTATTCCATCAATTAAATATTGTACAGATAATGCGGCTATGATAGCTGTAGCTGGTTATTATCAATATAAGGTTTATCCAGAGCTAGCAGATTTAAGATTAAATCCAGATGCTTCTTTAGAATTAGAAGATAAATATAATTAGGAGGATAATTTATGGCACATATTGATATTAATTTAATTAGTAACGCAATGGGTAGAGCTGTTAGCTTTACTTTAATATTACCAACTAAAACAGCTCCAACACTAGAAGCAAATTATGATGCTAAAACTAATACTTATTATCAAAATAAAAAGAATAAGAAATACCCTCTATTAATTCTTTTACATGGCCTATTAAATGATCAAAACAACTGGTGTCGTTATGCTAGAGCGGAATATTATGCAGAAGAAAATAATATTGCTATATGTATGGTTAGTGGTGAAAACAAATTCTTTATGAATTGGGATCATCAATTAGCTACAGATCATTTCTTTGATTTTATTGAATATGAATTAAAAGATTTCTTATATGGTACTTTCCCAATATCATCTAAAAGGGAAGATAATTTTATAGCTGGATTATCTATGGGTGGATATGGCGCTTTATATCATGGATTAATGAATAATAAAGCTTATTCAGCTATCGGGGCATTTAGTGCGCCATATAAAGAAATGAAGGAAAATGGTTTTGATTTCAAAAAGATTATTGGTAGAAAGACAGACCTTCCATTCATTTATATATCTTGTGGTGAAAAGGATTCATTATTAGAAGATAATAATGAATTAGATTTGGCATTAACTGATTTAGATTTCGCTCATTTATATAATATTGTTCCAGGCTATGCTCATGAATGGAGATTTTGGGATTTAGAGCTTGAAAGATTTATTAAAGGCTTAAAGAGAACAGATCCATATAAAATAGAGAGTCCAAGAGAAGTATGAGAAATATCCCGTTTGGGATATTTTTTACTATAAAATAGATAGCCCAATAAGATAGCCCAATAACAATATTATTGATTTTATCTGGGTGGAGGAGTATTATTATATTGTGTTAAAAAAAGGAGTTTTTGTATGAAAAAGAATTTTTTAATTTTCCCATTTATTGGTTTATTAGCTTTAGCTACAATAAGCTGTAATAAACAAGATGGAAATGCAATAGATGTAGAGGATAAGCCTGTTATAGAAAATCCTTATACAGAAGAACCGGAAATGTTTGAAGATTGTACTCATTCTTGTTTTATTACTTATAATGGTGATAGTGCATATTATGCTTTAAACCCAGGAAGAAGAGACTTTCTTGACGTTAATATTGGAGATGCCGGTAAATATGATATAGACTTTGGCAATGATGTAAAGGTTTATTATAATGAAGAAGAATTGGCACTTCAAAATGGTCAAATAACCCTTTTATTAGAAAGAGGTGAGGTTAGATTTGAAATTTATAATAATAATTCATTACCAAAGATGGCAAATGTAACTTTTGAATTATCTAGTGATACAAATAATATTACTGTTAAAGATTCATATTATGTTCATATAAAAAATGATACAGATCAAAAAAAGGTAGTATTTAATGGTGATGTAACTTTAAAGGTAATGAATC
>JAILGR010000046.1 GCA_024696565.1 Acholeplasmatales bacterium
GGATACTATTATTAGTGGAAATCAAGGTGTTGTTACTGATGAAAATTTTATGGCATATTATTTATGGATTGGAGTATTACCATTTAATTTAGTAAGATATGCTATGGTATTTGTTATTATTTTCTTGTTGATGAAAAGAACCTGCCACAAAATTAATAAATCTAGATAAGCTCTTATATAACAAGAATGTAATAACAAATACCATAGCATATCTTACTAAATTAAATGGTAATACTCCAATCCATAAATAATATGCCATAAAATTTTCATCAGTAACAACACCTTGATTTCCACTAATAATAGTATCCATTGTTTTAGTTAATATAAATTGAGGATATCCAGCAATTCCTTTATATGCAGGAATTAATAAAGCCCAGTTCGCAAAAACAGCCATAGTTGTACCTGCTACAACACCTAAAGTGGTTGCTACAAGGGCACCTTTTAATGTTCTATGTTTTTTATAAATAATACCTGCAACTAAAACAAAGGCTAAACCAATTAATAAATCAGCCATTTCACCTACTCCAACTGTAGCTGTACCTGGCAATTTACAAAAGAATCTAACTAAAATCACAAGTGCTCCACTAATTGGTCCATACATAAATGAAACAATTAATGCTGGAACATCAGAAAATTGAATATCTAACCAGCTTGGAAATATTGGTAATGGGAATTTGGCAAAATAATATAATATTACACTTAATGCACCAAATATACCAATTACAGCCATTTGTTTAATATTCATTTTCTTTAAATTTAGTTTTTCTTGTAAATAAGAATATAAGTAACCAAATGATAATAAGAATAATATAGCACCACCAATTTCTAACAAATAAATATAGAAAGCTGGACTGTATTTTTCTCCTTCAGCTACTAAACCCTTTAAATAATTATTTAGTAAGAATCCGGTTAAAATTAAACCAAAACCAACTGTTACTATTAAAATAAATAATAGTAAATTTTTTGTCATATTAGACAATTTCTTTTCTTTCATATTTTCTCCTTCAATTTTACTTCAAAAAAAATGTGCCCCTAGAGGCACATTTTAAAAATCAAAAAAGATTTCTCTTCTCTCATCCAGACTATACTGTCGGTTAAGGAATTTCACCTTATCATGCTAACGCTCGCGGACTATAACCGCCGGTATGGAATTACACCAAACCCCGAAGTAATTTATTAATTTTTATTAAATTTTATTTTACAATTAATGACTTAGAAGTCATTTCAGCTGGAATAGGTAAGCCTAATAATTCTAATAATGTTGGAGTAATATCAGACAAAATACCATTTCTAAGCTTTATATTCTTATCAGTAACAACTACAGGAACTGGATTTGTAGTATGTGCTGTATAAGGATTACCATTTTCATCTCTTAGACGTTCAGCGTTACCATGGTCAGCAGAAATTAATGCTACACCACCAACCTTATCTAGAGCATCAACAACTCTACCAACGCATAAATCTACAGTTTCAACAGCCTTAACTGCGGCAGGAATTACACCTGTATGACCAACCATATCACAGTTAGCGAAATTCAAAATGATAGTATCGTAGATTTCTTTTTCAATTGCATCTACAACCTTATCACAAACTTCATAAGCACTCATTTCAGGCTTTAAGTCATATGTTGCAACCTTTGGTGAATTAACTAAAATTCTATCAGCACCCTTAATAGTTTTATCTTCTCCACCATCAAAGAAGAATGTAACATGGGCATATTTTTCAGTTTCGGCAATTCTTAATTGTTTTAAGCCTGCTTCTGCAATTACTTCACCATATAATTTATCAAATGTTTGTAAACCAAATGCTAAATCACCTTTAACTTGATCAGCATACTTCATCATACAAACAAAATGAGTAGACTTAGGCCCTTTTGTAGTATCTAGCTTATATGGCTTTTCAGGATTATAAACAATTCCTTCTGGATTAGAGAATGCAGTAGAAATTTGAATAGCTCTATCTGGTCTAAAGTTAGCAAATACAACTGAATCTCCTTCTTCAATCATACCATTCTTATCAGATACGAAAGGAATAATGAATTCATCTGTCTTACCATTATCATAAGACTTTTGAACACCTTCTAGGGCATTAGGATAATATTCACCCTTAGCAACTGTCATAGCATCATATGCTAATTGGATACGATCAAAGTTCTTATCTCTATCCATACCATAGTATCTACCACCTACAGTAGCAACTTTAACCTTACCCTCATTAATAATTTTTTCTAAGAAGCCTTTACCTGATGTTGGTGATGTATCTCTACCATCCATAAAAGCATGATAATAAACATTTTCTATACCATTTTCATGAGCCATCTTAGCAATTGCGATAATATGAGAAGTATGAGAATGAATACCACCATCAGAACATAGTCCTAAAATATGGAACTTCTTATTATTCTCTTTTGCATTTTTAATAGCTTTTAAAATAGCTTCATTTTTAAAGAATTCTTTAGTCTTAATATCATAATCAATTCTAGATAAAGATTGACGAACAACTCTACCAGCACCAATATTCATATGACCAACTTCAGAATTACCCATTTGACCCTCAGGTAGACCAACAGCATCTCCTGATGCGTTTAACTCTTTAGTATCAAATGTGCTAAAAATACGGTCTAGATTTGGCTTTTTAGCTAAACTTACTGCATTTGAATCTGATGCAGGAGCTAATCCATATCCATCCATAATAATTAACATAACTGGTC
>JAILGR010000068.1 GCA_024696565.1 Acholeplasmatales bacterium
GATTTTCTTAAATCCTTTTCAGAATAATTATTAGGTAAGTCTAAAAATTCTAATGAATATTGATCTAATATTCTAGTATTAAGTAGGATAATCGTCTTCTCCAACAAGTGCAGTTGTACTTTCTAGTTCATTACCTGCAGATAATGTATATCTTTCATAATAATGACTAGCTATTTGGCGTTCCAATTATCTTTTAGAATAATTATTTTTTATACATAATCTAATATAAAATTATTTTTCTTCTATTGTTGATTTATGCGAAAATATTATTAAATTATTAGTCCAACTAATTTGTCTCACCAGTGATGCGACAATTTCGTTATCCTTATATGTATCATAAAACTGCATCATTCTATATAATCCAGCTCTATCAACGCCCTTTAGTGTTGGATACTTATCATTTATCCCATTAGCTATATTATCTATAACCTTAGAACCCCATTTTTCAGATGAAACTTTTTCAGATAAATATTTACCTATTTCATAATACATAGTTACTAATTCTTCATTTACTTTACGATATGCATTTTCTCTATGTGTTTCAATAACCTTAACAATATCTGTAATTGAATAATCATTTACAATTTTTACATCATTATCTTTCAATGTAATCCACCATCCTAAAAATCCAATTTATTATACCATAACATGATAATGGTTCATCATATTTATTCATTTTCTACCGCTAAGCTATTTTCTTTTTATATATAACATCGAAAGTAATTATTTTAGCAATGGGCGATTCTGGCAAATGATCCACCAGAATTCTAATTAATTTTACCTTCTAAAAACTGATTTTTCATCATTTTAAATATACATAAATAATGTTGTTAAAACTATCATTGTAATTGATATTATAATTAAAAAATAATTAGAAGTGATTCTCCATTTATAATCTCTTTTTATTGTTGAAATTATTGTTAATATTAATCCGACTATTAATGGAGCAATTATCATTATATCAATTAGCCATATCCACAATGCGCCTAATTCAATATTTGTCCCTTTGCCTATTTTTATTTGTTCTACCAGCATTGGAAGAAACAAAAATAAATTAATAAGAAATACAGGAATATTAATAATAAATGCAATTATTCCAAATGAATTACTCTTTTTTTCATTCATTATTTTTTACCACCTATAATCATCGTCATACCATTCATCCATTAGTTTATCAATTAATGCTGTTCTAACTTCATCATCAGTTAGCCCATTAACATATTCCTTAACTTCTTCCAAATGTTCCTCAAACAATCTTTCTTCAGCTTCTTCATATTCCTGTTCTTCTTTAATTATTCTTTCTGCTTCTTCAGGATAAATTGTAAAAAATGTAGCAACCATATGCTTACAAATTACTCTCCTTCCAGCCGCAAAAGGACATGTACATGTAGATTTCCTAGGATGATTTATATCAATATGAACATTGTATTCTTCTGTTCCACTAACGATAGAGTTATATTCATCATCGCTTATTTTTTTTATTTTCTTAACATTTTTCGATTGATAATAATCAATACCTCTCCATAAAGAATTACTACTAGCTAAATCTATTAATCCCATTTTATTCTCCTTCTAAATTTCTATTTTTCAATAAAAAAGAGACATATTCCTTTAATTCATTACTAAAATCTGATAAATCATTCAATGTTATAGCATCTTCATTAATAAGAGAAATAATATTATCTACCATAATACTCTTCCTCATTTCACATATAACTCCCTTTTTCCTTCTATCAGTTTTTATTCTTTTTTCTAATTCCCAAAATTTTTCAGAATCATATTTTGGTCCAGTTAATAATTGAATATATTCATTATTTAATTTCTTCATAAATTTTTCTTGCCAAATAGGTAATTTTTCTTGAAATAATTTCCAATCTGCTTTAGTAGTATCATAAAACATATAATTCATCTCCTCACAACTATATTATAACACATGTCACCAACAAGTCCAATCATTTTTTGCTAGTGCTATATGTCACCAACAAGTTTAAGGATTACAAAAAAAAAGGATTTATCTAGAAAATCCTTTATTTTATAAATACAATATGTTTGCACCAATTTCCTAGTGACTTTTTTACTATTTTGCACCAATTTCACAGTGA
>JAILGR010000087.1 GCA_024696565.1 Acholeplasmatales bacterium
TAACTCTGAAACCTGGGATTTCCTTGGTGGAAAAGAATATATAATGTAATTTGATTATTTAATAATGTCTTTTTAACATCTATTACTCTTTGATTGGATGAACCACAATATTTTAGTCTTGGGTCCTTTAAATCAATTATAAAATTACCATCTACTATAACATCAGCATATTTTAAAATCTCTTTATTTAATATATCTTCAAATAAAAAGCCTGTCCATATCCATAAATCTTTATTAGGAAATCTTTCTTTAAATCTTTTAGATAATGATATTACAGAATCGATATTAGCTTGGTGAAATGGTTCTCCTCCTAAAATAGATAAGCCCCTAATATAATCTTTATCTAAGAATTCAAATATTTTATTTTCTATATCCATTGTATATTCTTTTCCACCAAGGAAATCCCAGGTTTCAGAGTTAAAGCATCCCTTACAATGAAAATGACATCCTTGAAAGAATACTGAAACTCTTACTCCTGGGCCGTTTGAAATATCCATTTTTCTAACTTTATTAAATCTCACTATAAATCGGCATCCTTATTATCTAAGTGAATAACTCTTTCTTTTATTTCTTGAGTTCTTCCTTTATTCCAAAAGTTAGTACCGATATAGCCACAGGTTCTTCTTGCGACATTTAGTTTAGAATGGTCTCTATTACCACAGTTTGGGCAATACCACTCTAGATTTTCATCAATAAGAATTTCGCCATCATATCCACAAACCTGACAATAATCAGATTTAGTATTTAATTCAGCATACATAATGTTATCATAAATGAATTCAATTACTGCTAAAACAGAATCTACATTATTTGATAAATTAGCAGTTTCAACATAAGAAATTGCCCCACCTGGAGATAGTCTTTGGAATTCACTTTCAATTCTTAATTTTTCAAAAGCATCAATTTCTTCAAATACAGGAATATGATATGAGTTAGTAATATAATCTCT
The DNA here is from genome assembly GCA_024696565.1 of Acholeplasmatales bacterium. Lineage (GTDB taxonomy): Bacteria > Bacillota_I > Bacilli_A > Acholeplasmatales > Anaeroplasmataceae > Anaeroplasma. Next base: position 950 of record JAILGR010000087.1, read on the forward strand.
ATCAGTAATACCTTTAATTACACCAAATCTATCCTTTAAACATTTAGCAAATTTATAAGTAGTAGATTCAATTGGAGTTCCATATACAGAATAATCAATATCCTCTTCTTCTTTCCATTTTTGACATTTATCATTTAAAATTTGCATTACTTTTAAACCAAACTCTTTACCAACACCACCATCAGTATGGCTATTGCCTGTCATATATTTAACACATTCATATAATCCGGCATAGCCTAAAGAAATTGTTGAATAGCCTCCATGTAGTAAAGGTGTAATAGGTTCACCCTTTTTAAGTCTTGCATGAGCACCATATTGCCATAAGATTGGGGCAACATCAGATGTTACTTTAGATAATCTCTTATGACGAATTTGTAATGCTCTATGGCATAATTCCAATCTTTCATCTAAAATCTTCCAAAATTTATCCATATCCTTATCAGAAGATAGTGCGGCATCTACTAAATTGATAGTTACAACACCTTGATTGAATCTGCCATAATATTTTGGTTTACCAAATTTATCAACATATGGAGTTAAAAATGATCTACAACCCATACAAGGATAACAATTACCATTACCATTTTTATCAATTTTTAATTGCTTCATAATCTTTTCAGAAATATAATCAGGAACCATTCTCTTAGCTGTACATGCTGCTGCAAGCTTAGTTAAATAATAATATTTAGAATCTGGTTTAACATTATCTTCTTCTAATACATATAAAAGCTTAGGGAATGCAGGTGTAATATATACACCCTTTTCATTTTTCATACCAACAATTCTTTGTTTTAATGTTTCTTCAATTAGCATAGCTAATTCTTCTTTATATTCTTTAGTTTCACCTAAATACATATTTACAGATAAAAATGGTGCTTGACCATTTGTAGTAGTCATAGAATTAATTTGATATTGGAATGTTTGAACACCATCAGTAATTTCTTTTTGTAAATCTTCTTCAGCAAATTATTACTTGTGTAGCTTCAAGCCAATATGGTGGAACAACTATTTCTTTAGCTCATTTAGCTCCTTTTGTTAGATTAAGTAAAGAATATTATATTAAAAGATATCAAAGTAGAGATTTAACAGAAGAACAAGTTAATAGATTTGCTGAAGAAGATTTAAAAAAAGAAGTTACTGATGGTGTTCAAACATTCCAATATCAAATCAATTCAATGACTACAACTAATGGGCAAGCACCATTTTTATCTGTAAATATGTATTTAGGTGAAACTAAAGAATATAAAGAAGAATTAGCTATGCTAATTGAAGAAACATTAAAACAAAGAATTGTTGGTATGAAAAATGAAAAGGGTGTATATATTACACCTGCTTTCCCTAAATTGTTATATGTATTAGAAGAAGATAATGTTAA
>JAILGR010000106.1 GCA_024696565.1 Acholeplasmatales bacterium
TAATTTCTGTTGTGATGGTTTATTCTATCCTAATCGTATGCCATCAACAGGGGCTTTTATCATGAAGCATGCATACCGTCCTTTAAGATTAGAAATGACTAGTGAAAATGAAATAGAAGTATTTAATACTAAATCATTTACAAATGGTAATGAATATAGAATTGATTTTGAAATAAATGGTAAAGAATTCTCTTTAGTACCTGATGTAAAACCATTAAGAAAGAAATCATTTGCTATTGATTTAGGAGAAATTAAAGGTGATTCATTCTTAAATTGTAAAGTATATGAAATAAGTACTAATAGATTAGTAGATGAAACACAAATTGTTTTATCTGAAGAATTTAAGAAAAAGCCAACAAAGAAAATAGCATTACCAGATTGGTTTAAGATAGTTGATGGTAAACCAGAATTTGACATTGATGGTGAAAAGATGCAAGTATCTAGCCCATATACTATTTTATTTAGAGCTGGTACAGATAATGATAAAGAAAGATTCTTCTTTAAGAGTATGCCTAAATGGTATGGTGAAAAGGAGAAGGTTATAGAATCATTTGTTGGAAAAGAAAAGAGTGTAGTTAAAACACAAATCAATGTTAATCATTATACATTTGAGGTAGAAGATGTATATGAAGGATATGAAGATGGTATTTTAGTAACAAGTACTATTATACCTATAGCTACTAGTGGATATTTACCTAGATTTGGTAAAGCATTTAAGCTTGATTCATCATTTGATGATGTAGAATACTATGGTAGAGAACATGAATCATATCTAGATATGAAAGAACAAACTAAGATTGGTCATTATAAATCAAAAGTCTTAGATATGGTTGAAAACAATATTAAACCACAAGAAAGTGGTAACCGTATGGATACAAGATATGTTGAGGTTTCAAATGATAATATCATCTTTAGATTTGATGCGATAGATGAAGCATTTGAGCTTGGCATAAAACCATATAGTGATTTAGAGCTTGCAGCTATGAACCATAGATCTGATGAAAAGAGAACAGGAACATATGTTACTATATCTAAATTCCAAATGGGTATAGGTACAGGCTCTTGTGGTCCATCTACACTACCTGCCCACTCCTATAGTGCGGAAAAATCATATAAGATGAAATTCTTAATTTCTTGGAGGAAAAAATGAAAAAGGTATTAGTTACTGCCTTTGAACCTTTCTTAGATTATGAATCTAATTCTAGTATGATCGTATTAGGAAGGCTTAATGAAAAAGATATAAAGACCTTACTTTTACCTGTTTCGTATAAAAGAGCTAGACTTGAATTAATAAAAGCAATAGATAATTTAAGACCAGATTATGTATTATCACTTGGTATGGCTTATGGTGCCAAAAAAATAAGAATTGAACATTTAGGTATTAATTATCAAGCAAGCCAAAGTAAGGATAATGATGGAATCATAAAAAATGGTGATAAAATTGATTTAGGTTTAGATGCAATATTTACAAGATTTGATGACAATTATATTATTAATAATTTAAAAGAACATCAAATTCCTGTAGAATTGTCCCTATCTTGTGGTGGGTTTGTATGTAATACAGTATATTACACTGCCCTTGAGGGTACATCAGGTAAGGCACTATTTATGCATCTTCCTGAAGAAAGAGAAAACTTTAGTATTGATACTATGGTTGAAGCAGTAGAAAGAGTAATAGATTATTTAAAGAATGTTGAAGTTACTCTTTAAAATTAAAGTAAATTTAACTATAATATTTATTGTTGTGAGGTAATAATATGGATTTAGTTACATCAGTAATTCTAATAATGTCATTCATAATTATATATGTAATCTTAATACAAATATATTCTGTACTATTTAGAATTACAGGATTGACTAGAGAAAAGGCCCTATTTCAGTCTGTTTCGCTTTTAACTAGCTGTGGTTTTACGACAAGCGAAAGTGAAATCATTACCTCAGATAGATTGAGAAGAAGAATTGCGATTGCGGCAATGATTACAGGTTATGCTTTCTCTGTAGTAATCGTATCATTAATTATTAATTTATTAATTAGTTTAAAAGATTTTAATCAAGATACAGCATTAATGTGGGTGGTATATGCCTTTGGTATTTTTGTATTAACATTAATAATTACGCAAATACCAGTTATTAAAAGAGGCTTTGAAAAATTTATTCAAGCTATTGCGACAAGAGTACTTAAAAGAAGTAGTAATGAAAATATCATTATTATGTTAGATAATTATGGTAAAGATGCTATGGCTGAGGTTTATTTAAATAGAGTGCCTGATTTTATGGTTGATAAAACAGTACTTGAAATGAAAATTAAATCTAAATATAAAATTAATATTTTAATGTATAAAAGAAATGGTAAGGCCCAAGATGTTTTAGTTGATACAGTATTTAAGAAAAAAGATCAGTTAGTTGTCTTTGGTTCGGCAACAGGTATTAAAAATGCATTTGCTAAAAAGGAAATGCAAACTAAGAATAATGTAATTGAATTAATAGAAGAATATGGTGAAGAAGCCATGACTGAGATTCATTTAAATAAAATGCCTAAATTCTTAGATAATAAAGGATTATTTGAAAGTGGATTGAAATCTGATTATTCTATTAACTTGTTGACAATTAAGCGTCACGATCAATTTATCCCAATTACAAAAGATGTTATTTTACAAGCAAAGGATGTAATTGTTGTATTTGGACCTTATTCAAAAATAAAAGAAGCATTTAGTACTAAAAAAGAAGAAATGGACGAATAATCGTCCATTTTATTTTTCTATTTTTATAATGCCCCCTAAAGGAATATTATCTAATTTATATTTACCAATTCTAATTCTTTTTAATTCAACTACACTATTATTACAAAGCTTAACCATTCTTCTTATTTGATGATACATACCTTCATATAAAATAATTTTAAAATTATAATCATCTATCTTAAATACTTTAGCTGGTTT
>JAILGR010000125.1 GCA_024696565.1 Acholeplasmatales bacterium
TGAAGCTAATACAGCTTCATATGCTGGCAATCCTATAACATCTTCTATTTCATGTTTAGCCCTTTCAGGGTCAGCAGATGGTAAATCAATTTTATAAAAGGAGTGTGCAATATGGATATTAATGAATTAAAAGCAAGACAAGCTAAAATAAGAAATTTTTGCATTATTGCACATATTGATCATGGTAAAACTACCTTATCAGATAGAATTCTTGAAATCTGTGATTCTTTAGAATCAAGAGAGATGCAAGAACAAATGCTAGATTCAATGGATTTAGAAAGAGAAAGAGGTATTACCATTAAATTAAATGCTGTTGCCTTAAAATATAAGGCTAATAATGGCATTGAATATGAGTTTCATTTAATTGATACCCCAGGACATGTTGACTTCACATATGAAGTATCTAGATCACTTGCAGCATGTGAAGGTGCTATTTTAGTAGTAGATGCAACCCAAGGTGTTGAAGCTCAAACTTTAGCTAATGTTTATTTAGCATTAGATAATAATTTAGAGATTTTACCATTAATTAATAAAATTGATTTACCATCTGCTGACCCTGAAAGGGCTAAACATGAAATAGAAGATGTTATAGGATTGCCAGCATATGAAGCTGTATTAGCTTCAGCTAAAACTGGAGTTGGTGTAAGAGATATATTAGAACAAGTAGTCTCTTATGTATCACAACCTACTGGTAATATTGAGGCTCCACTTAAAGCTTTAATTTTTGATAGTGCATTTGATGCATATAGAGGCGTTGTAGTCCTTGTATGTGTTAAGGAAGGTATTATTAAGCGTGGCGATAAAATCCGCTTTATGGCAACAGGTAAAGAATATACTGTAATAGAACTTGGCGTTAGAACGCCAAAAGAAGTTCAAAGAGATTATTTAATGGCTGGTGATGTAGGATTTATTACTGCCTCTATTAAAGATATTAATCAAGTTCATGTAGGTGACACTATCACATTAGCTGATAATCCAGCTGAAGTTGCCCTACCAGGCTATAAACAAATGAATCCGATGGTATTCTGTGGTTTATATCCTATTGATTCAAAACAATATCAAGATCTAAGAGATGCCCTAGATAAAATGAAATTATCTGATGCATCATTAGTATATGAACCTGAAACATCACAAGCTTTAGGCTTTGGTTATCGTTGTGGTTTTTTAGGTTTATTACATATGGATATTATTAAAGAAAGAATATCTAGAGAATTTGGAATAGATTTAATAGCTACTGCCCCATCTGTTAATTATCATGTTTATTTAACTGATGGTAGTATGATTATGATTGATAACCCAGCTCAATTACCAGAAATTCAAAAAATTGATAGAATTGAAGAACCTTTTGTTAAAGCAACATTAATGACTCCAACCGAATATATTGGTGCAGTTATGGATTTATGTCAAAAGAAGCGTGGTATCTTTATTGATATGCAATATGTAGAAGAAACAAGAGCGGTTATTCATTATAATATCCCATTACTTGAAATAGTTTATGATTTCTTTGATAAATTAAAAAGCTATACTAAAGGTTATGCATCATTTGATTATGAGCTTGGTGATTATCAAGCATCAAAGCTTGTAAAAATGGATGTAATGCTAAATGGTGATGTAATTGATGCTTTATCTATTATCGTTCATAAAGATTTTGCCTATGATAGAGGTAGAATTTTAGTTGAAAAATTAAAAGAAATTATACCAAGACAACAATTTGAAGTACCTGTTCAGGCTGTTATAAACCATAAAGTAATTGCTAGATCTGATATTAAAGCATTAAGAAAAGATGTTTTAGCAAAATGTTATGGTGGAGATATTTCTAGAAAGAAGAAGCTTTTAGAGAAACAAAAAGAAGGAAAGAAAAAAATGAAAGCTATTGGTACTGTTGAAGTACCACAAGAAGCATTCCTTGCTATATTATCATCTGATGAAGACTAGAGACATTCTAGTCTTTTTGTTCGATTATTTTTGAAAACGCTTGCAAAGATAATAACATAGTGTTATAATGGTTTTTGAGAAAAGGAGAAATTTATGGAATTTTTAGGTACAAATTGTTTAAATAATTCAGAAATAGAATTAAAGGTTACAAAAGAAGATCCATCCGTAGAAAAATATGGTGGGGCTCCAGTTTATTATTTTGATGTATTAAACGTTGATAAAGATAAAATTGGAGTTGCAGAATTAAGAGTTGGTCATAATGATGAATTATATTATTATGGTAACATCTATGTTAAAATTGATCCTAGATATGAAGGCTTTAAATATGGTTATAAGGTTTCTAAACTATTATTAAAGCTAGCTGCAAAGCATAAAATGGGTTATGTTTCAATTACATGTGCTACATCAGATTTAAAATGTAAAAGCACTTGTGAACAATTAGGTATGAAATTATTAGAAGATAGTCAATTACCAGAAGATCACCCAATTAGAAAAATTGGCATTGAAAATGCTTCAATTTATGTATTAGATTTATAAAAGAGACAAAAGTGTCTCTTTTTTTGTTGATTTTAAAAGTATTTAGTATTAAAATACATTATGTCATATTAAGGGGAGCCAAGAGGCTGAGAGGATAGATATATCGACCCTTGACCTGATCTAGGTAATGCTAGCGTAGGGAATAATGTGAAAGTATTTTTTTGATATACTTGTATTATCCTTTTTTAGCAATGTCCTAGCGGACATTTTTTGTTTTATTAAGGAGGGAAAAAGAAAAAATGAAAAAGTCTATTTTAAGTGTGAGAATTCTTGCTGAAATAGCTATTTTTGCAGCAATTGGATTCGCATTAGATTATTTACAAGGAGCACTATGGAGTGGCGTTTTCTTTAATGGTGGTTCTATAGGTCTTGCGATGGTACCTATTTTTATCATTTCTTATAGAAGAGGCTTAATACCTGGTATTTTATGTGGTTTAATCTTATCATTTGTCCAATTATTAGGTGGCTCTATATATGTTCTTGCCTTCTGGCAATTTATGCTAGATTATATATTCGCATATACAGTTGTAGGATTTGCTGGTGCTTTTGCAGGACTATATAAAAAATCAAATAATTTTGGTCTAAAAATAGTTTGGATTATAGTTGGATGCTTTGTTGGTGGTATGCTAAAATATTCATCTCATGTTATCGCAGGTATTGCATATTGGCTTGGTAATGGAGAAGGTACATTCTTAGGTGTTGCTGATAATTCAGCTCTATTCTCATGGGTTTATAATGGAGCTTATTGCATCCCTAATATTATCATTTCAATGGTAGTTATGGTTATAATTGCTAAATTCTATCCAGTTTTCTTAAATCCAGAAGAAAAAGAGGCTGTTAAAGAAGAGACTGAGGAGGTAGTAGAACAATGAAAAAAATAAATATAGTTAAAAATGTATTGTTTACTTTATTTTCAGTTTTATTTTTCGCATTCGCTTTAACACTATATATTCAAAGCTTCGAAAACAAAATTGAATCATCATCAAAGATTAAATTTGATGAAAAATATGTTATTTATATAATTTTGGCAATATGTTGCTTAATTGTATCTATTTATAATTTTGTAATTGAAGCTAAAGGAAA
>JAILGR010000130.1 GCA_024696565.1 Acholeplasmatales bacterium
TAAACAATTAGTTACAAATACTAATATCAAATATGAAGTTATTGGTAGAAGGAGAAATATCTAATTTTAAGCATAATTCACGTGGTCATTTTTATTTTACATTAAAGGATGATCAAGCCCAAATTGCGGCTACTATGTTTGTATCATATGCAAAGAATGTAAAATTTGAACCATCAGATGGTATGAAGGTCTTTGTTAAAGGAACTGTTAGTGTTTATGAACCATCAGGCACATATCAAATTAATGTTAGAGAAATGAAAAGTGATGGAGTAGGGGATTTATATTTAGCCTACGAAAAATTAAAAAAGGAATTAGAAGGTTTAGGCCTATTTGACCAAGCACATAAAAAGCCAATCCCTAGATTTCCTAAAACAATTGGGGTAATAACATCACCTACCGGAGCCGCTATTAAAGATATAATTAATACTATTACAAGAAGATATCCTTTATGTAGTGTTATTTTATATCCAGCGATAGTTCAAGGTGATGATAGTAAAGAAAACATTGTTAAACAAATTAAATTGGCTAATTATGACAATTTATGTGATGTACTTATTGTTGGTCGTGGTGGTGGATCAATAGAAGATTTATGGGCATTTAATGAAAAAATAGTAGCTTATGCAATCTATGAATCAAAAATCCCTATTATATCAGCTGTTGGTCATGAAATAGATTTTACAATAGCTGATTTTGTATCAGATGTAAGAGCGGCAACACCTACTGCGGCGGCTGAGATTGCAACACCTAATATCGATACATTAAAACAAAATGTTAATTATTATGTTGATACATATACTAAAAGAATTAAGTTTATTTTAGAACAAGATAAATTAAAGCTTATGAATTATGATAGAAGAATAGAGGCTAAAAACCCATTATCTATATTAAGTCATAAGAAAGAATTATTAGATAAAAATGTTGAGAGAATAAATACCTTAATTTATCATATTATGATGCAAAAGAAACATGAATATGATATGGTAAAAAATCGTTTGGAATTAAACAATCCATTATCAATAATGGATAGAGGTTATTCTATTTCTAGTGTTGATAATAAGATTGTTAGTGATGCAACGATGGTAAAAGTTGATGATATATTAACTACTAAGATGAAAAATGGTACTGTAGTTAGTAAGGTTATGGAGGTAAAGGTTGATGGAAGAAAATAAGAATTTATCTTTTGAAGAATGCATTTTAGAATTAGAAAAAATATTAAAGAATTTAGAAAAGCCTGATATTTCATTAGAAGAAGCTGTAGCTTCTTATACTAAAGGTTTAGAATTATCAAAGAATTGTTATTCTATATTATCAACTAATGAAGAATTAGTTGTTAAAAAGATGACTGAATCTGGTTTAGTAGATTTCAATAAAGAATAATATGAGATTAGATCAATATTTAGTAGAGAAAGGTTTTTTTAAATCTAGGAATAAAGCTAAAGTGGCTATTGACGATAATGTAATAGAAGTTAATGGTAAGATAGTATCAAAGGCATCACTTGATATTAGTGATAATGATAGTGTAAAAATAATAGGTGAAGTATGTCCATATGTTTCAAGAGGTGGATATAAACTAGAAGCCGCTATAAAAAACTTTTATCTTGATTTTAAAGATAAGGTCGTTGTAGATATTGGTTCATCTACTGGTGGATTTACTGATTGTAGTTTACAAAATGGAGCGAAGTTGGTATACGCTATTGATGTTGGTTCTGATCAATTAGATGAATCATTAAGAATAAACCCTAAAGTTATATCTATGGAAAACACTAATATTAAGGATGTTAATAATTTTCAAATGAATCCTGATTTTTTAGTAATGGATGTTTCATTTGTATCTATTACTAATTTAATTGAAGATATTTCTAGATTTATAACAAATGATAATGCTTTAGTATGCTTAATTAAACCTCAATTTGAGGTTGGTAAAATGTATTTAAAGAATGGTATCGTAAAAGATAAGAATTTACATATAAAAGTTATTGAAAATCTAATGAAGGTTTTATCTACATATGGATTATATATAACAAAATTAATACCATCTCCTATTTTAGGTGGTAGTGGTAATAGGGAATATTTAGCTTTGGTTAAAAGAGATAGCTTCGTTAATATTAATGTTTTAGAGGTTGTAAAGGGATGTTAAAATTATTATCTGTTAAGGACTTTGCAATTATTGAAGATCTAACTGTAAAATTTAATAATAATCTTACAGTCCTAACTGGTGAAACAGGTGCTGGTAAATCATTAATTATTGATACTATTGGTCTTTTACTTGGTCAAAGAGCTGATAGTAGTATGATTAGATATGGAAAGAGTGAAGCTTCAATAGTTGGTGTTTTTGATTATAAAAAGGATTTAGATGAATTATTTAATAAATATGGTATTAAGATATTAGAAGATATAACTATTGAAAGAATAATAACTGAATCATCTAAAAACACAATTAAAATAAATAATACTTTTGTCACATTGAATGAATTGAAGCTAATATCTAAAAGGTTAGCTTCATTACATGTTCAAAATGATACTTTTAGATTATTTAATAAAGATTCATATTTAGAAATGCTAGATTCTATATCTAATAATGATTTT
>JAILGR010000139.1 GCA_024696565.1 Acholeplasmatales bacterium
AAAGGCATTCATGGAATCATTTATTGTTTAACAATAAAAAATGTTATCCATGTATATGAATATTTAAAAAATTTAGGCTATATGGTTACATATTATCATGGCAATTTAGAACCAAATATAAAAAAACAAAATCAAGATGATTATACTTTACATAAATATGAAATAATGGTAGCAACAAATGCCTTTGGTATGGGTATAGATATACCTGATATTAGATATGTAATAATGTATGACTTACCATCATCAATAGAAGATTTTTCCCAACAAAGTGGAAGAGGATCTAGGGATGGATTATATGCAGAGGCTATAATCTTATTTAATTTAAAAGATATAGAAGTTATTAAATATTTTATAGATAATATATCTAATAATGAAAAGAATCAAAAGGAATTAAAGATAATAAAGAAGGAAAGATATAACCAATTAGATCAAATTGTTAATTTATGTATTAGTGGTAAATGTATTCATCAAAGAGTTGTTAATTATTTTGGTTTGCCACATAGTGGAAAGTGTAATATGTGTTCTAATTGCAAAAGATTAAAGAAAAAATGATACCGCTTGGGTATCATTTTAGTTTTAAATACAAGTATAACCACCATCTACAGCAATTGCTTGACCTGTAACATATGAAGCTTCTTCAGATCCTAAGAAAATAGCAGCAGCGTTAAGTTCGCCTTCTTTTCCATAACGCTTCATAGGAACTGATTGGTTAGCAAATGCTTGGAAATATTCACTATTTAATGTGTCAGTAGTTAATTCAGTATAGAAATAACCTGGACAAATTGCATTTACTGTAATTCCTAAAGGAGCTAGTTCAGCAGCAGCACCTCTTGTGAAATTTACGACTGCACCTTTTGTAGAGTGATATGCGATTGTAGGAATTGCAGTATTTCCTACTAAACCATAAATAGAAGAAATGTTAATAACTCTACCATATGATTGTTTACCATTTGCCATTGCTTTTTTCATTAAATTAGCAAATGCTTTAGTAACTTGAAATACAGAAGTTAAGTCTAGGTTTAAAGTGAATTCCCAGTCCTCTTTTTTGAAATCTAGAAGTGGAGTACCAGTACCTTTTTCACCACCGGCATCATTAATAATAACTTCACAATGACCGAATTCTTTTTCAACTGCACTAACAGCAGCTAAAATAGAATCATCTTTTGTTACATCACAAGCTACGGCAAGAACTTTTATTCCATATTTTTCTTCCCATTCTTTTTTAGATGCTTCTAATCTTTCAACTCTTCTAGCTAATAATACTAGGTTAGCACCACATTTTGCAAACCCCTCTGCCATTTGTTTACCAAGTCCAGAAGAAGCCCCGGTAATGGCAACTACTTTATTTTTATAATTGAACATATTTTGTTCCCTCCTGCAGTTATAATAGTAACATAATTTATATTAGTTAGCAATAACAAACCGTTTTCACGATAACAAAAAAAGAGGTATGTTATACCTCTAGTTTTGTGGAGCCAAATCCATAAAAATTGGAATTACAATTGGCCTTCTATCAGTTGTTTGATAAATCTTTTCAGATAAGAAAGTAGCAAGACTAGATTTTAATAAACTTAAGTTGACTTCTTTACCTTTTTCCATTTCTTGTAATAAGAATGCTTTAGCATCATCTATAAATTTCTTAGTTAATGTTTCAGAATCTTTCATATAAATGAATCCTCTTGAAACTACTTGAGGTTCAATTGGGATAGTCTTTTTCTTAGTATCTATTGTAATAACTAAAGAGAACATACCATCTGATGATAATTTTCTTCTTTCTGTAATGATAGTAGAAGAAATATCACCAATACCTTCTCCATCAATATAGACCTCACCAGAAGTAACAGTACCAGCTATTCTTGCTGAATGGTCGTTAATAGCTACAACATCACCATTTTCAAGAATGAATGTATTTTGTGGTAATACTCCACATTCAATAGCTAAATCAGCATGTACTCTTTGCATTCTATATTCACCATGAATAGGAATGAAATACTTTGGTTTTAATAGATTTAGCATTAATTTTAATTCACCTTGGGAAGCATGGCCTGTAGTATGAGTGTCGGCAATAGGTGAATGAACTATTACATTAGCTCCCTTTTTGAATAATAAGTTAATAGTCTTATTTACACCCTCTTGATTACCAGGAATTGGGTTAGAAGAGAAAATAATTGTATCACCAGGCATTAGTTTAATTAATCTATGAGAACCATTAGCAATTCTTGATAAGGCGGCTAAAGGTTCACCTTGAGAACCAGTACAAAGTAGACAAATTTCATTTGGTTGATATAAATCAATATCTTCAGGTTGAACAATTGTTCCTTTTGGAGATTTTATATAACCAACTTGTTGACCAACCTCAATAGTTTTTTCCATTGATCTACCGAATACGGCAATCTTTCTATTAGTTTGAACACAAGCTTCAACTATTTGTTGAACACGAAACATATTAGATGCGAATGTGGCAACGATAATTCTTCCATCAACTTGTCTAAATAATTCTTTAATAGAAGCTCCTATTTTCTTTTCTGATTCAGTAAATCCTGGTCTTAAGGCATTAGTTGAATCAGAAAGTAAAGCTAATACACCATCATTTCCAAGTTTTGCTAATTTATCATATTCAGCACCAGGGCCAACTGGTGTTAAATCAATTTTAAAATCACCAGTATGAACGATTGTACCTAAATCAGTTTTAAAACATATTGCAAAACTATCTGGAATAGAGTGAGCTAAACGAACGAATGAAACTGTTACTTTATTAAATTCATATACAAAGTGACTCTTAAATTCAACTATTTGAGTTTCACCTAATAATTCTGGATATTCCTCTAATTTGTTTTCAATTAAATCAACTGTTACACCAGCTGCATAAATCTTAGGTATCTTAACTTTTTTTAGTAAGAATGGAATACCTCCAATATGGTCTTCATGACCATGAGTTATAAATAAACCAACAATCTTATTTTGGTTTTCTTGTAAATATGTATAATCAGGTATTACATAGTCTACACCAAGTAAGTGGCTATCTGGGAATAATATACCTGAATCTACTATAAATAATTGTTCTAAATAATCTATGACATACATATTTTTGCCGACTTCACCAAGTCCGCCCAAAGCAAAAATACCGATCTCAAAACGGTTTTTGATCTTGTCCATAATACCTCCTATTTAATTCGAATTCGAAAAAGTATATTTATATTATAACCTATATGAAAGATACTTTCAAAGTCAATTCATAATATTTCATATTAAAAAAGCATTTTCATAGATAAATTCTAAAATATGTGATATAATTTTTAAGAATTTTAAAAAAGGATAGTGAAATATATGAAAGCAAGTAGAATGTTAATTCCTACACTAAAGGAAGCACCTAATGAAGCTAAAATTGATTCTCATATTTTATTACTTCGTGCAGGTATGATTAAAAATGAGGTTGCAGGTGTTTATAACTACTTACCGATGGGACTTAGAGTATTAAATAAGATTGAAGCAATCATTAAAGATGAAATGGATAAAAGTGGGGCAGAAGAGATTTTATGTAGTGCCTTACAACCAAAAGAATTATGGGTTGAATCTGGTAGATGGGCTAAGTATGGTCCTGAATTAATGAGATTAAAGGATAGACATGATAGAGAATTCTGTTTAGGACCTACTCATGAAGAAATATTACTAGTATTGCAAAAGATTTAATTAAATCTCCAAAACAATTACCAGTTATCTTATATCAAATTCAAACTAAATATAGAGATGAATTTAGACCAAGATTTGGTTTAATTAGATCTAGAGAATTCATTATGAAAGATGCTTATTCATTTGATAAAGATGTTGAGGGATTAGAAGCATCATATAATTTAATGTATGATACATATTCTAAAATCTTTACTAGATGTCACTTAAACTTCCAACCAGTATTAGCTGATACAGGTAATATTGGTGGAAATGGTTCACATCAATTTATGGCATTATCAGAAATCGGTGAATCAACTATTATTTATTGTGATGAAAAGCATTATGCAGCTGACCAAGAAAAAGCAACAACTATGTTAGATGGTTATAAGGGTAAACCTGAAGGAGAAAT
>JAILGR010000013.1 GCA_024696565.1 Acholeplasmatales bacterium
CTTTCTAATATCAGCTTCTTCTAAATATTGACCTGTAGGATTATTAGGAGAACATATTAATACTAATTTTGGATTATATTCTTTAATAGCTTTAATCATATTAATTTGACCATTATATAATGCTGAATAATCCATAGCTATTTTAGCTATTAATTGGCTTAAAGTAGTTACACTATATGGAGCTTTAACTGAATTTAGCATATCAATATTATCTTTTTTAGATATAGCATATCCAACTCTTATAGATGGTAGTGCATAAGCTTTAGAGAAAGTTTTAAAGCTTATAACATTATCATATTCTAAAGCAATAGTTGCGTAATCTTTTTTGGCAAAATCAATATATGCTAAATCAAGAGCTATTAATGCATCTGTAGATTCAATAATCTTTCTAATATCAGCTTCTTCTAAATATTGACCTGTAGGATTATTAGGAGAACATATTAATACTAATTTTGGATTATATTCTTTAATAGCTTTAATCATATCTGATGAATTAAATAGCATATTATTATCGCCGTAAATTGGAATAAACTTCGCTCCTACTAATTCAGTAAATACTTTATACATTGAAAATGATGGTGAAAAGCCTAATACTATATCACCTACTTCAAGTGTACATCTAAACATTACATCAAGTAATTCATCTGACCCTACACCACAAGTAACATTTTCAGGCTTAATATTATATCTTTTAGCTATAGATTTATTTAATTCAACCTCATCCATATCAGGGTATCTATTAAATTCAACTTGATTAATAGTCTTTTTAATTTCTTCCATTACTTGATATGGAGGGGCAATTGGTGATTCATTTGCATTTAAAATAATGCCTTCAGGAATTAATCCACTATGATATGGCTCCATATTCTGAAAGCTTTTTTTCATATATTTCATGGATTACTCCTTTCTGACTCTTGCAGATAGGGCATGCATTTCAAGGCCTTCAGCCAAAGCAAATGTATCTACATCATCAATTAATTTTAAACAAGCATCATGATCAAATTCAATTAAAGATGATTTTTTAATAAAATCATCAACACCTAAAGGTGAAAAGAATCTAGCAGTACCAACAGTAGGTAAGACGTGGTTAGGTCCTGCCATATAATCACCTAAGGCTTCTGCTGCATAGTGACCAATAAAAATGGCTCCAGCATTCTTAATTTTATCTACAATACTTCTAGCATTATCTAATGCTAATTCTAAATGTTCAGGTGCTACCCTATTAGTGTATTCAATAGCTAAATCTAAATTATCTACTACAACAATTTTAGAATATTTTGTTAATGAAGAATCTAATATTTCTTTTCTAGATGAAGTATTATAAAACTTAATTAATTCTTCTTTAATCTTTATAGCTTTCTCCATATCTGTAATAAATAATGTTGATGAAGCTTGCATATCATGTTCTGCTTGACCAAGTAAGTCAGCAGCAACATACTTTTCATGACAAGTATTATCAGCAATAATACAAATTTCCGATGGTCCAGCAATAGAATCAATTCCAACTAAACCATATACTTCTCTTTTAGCTAAGGCTACAAAAATATTACCAGGTCCAACTATCTTATCAACTTTAGTAATAGTCTTTGTGCCATAAGCAAGGGCGGCAATAGCTTGGGCCCCACCTACTTTATATAAATGATTAACTTCACAAACATATGCAGCGGCTAAAACTAAAGGATTAATGATACCTTTTACTGCAGGTGTTACCATTATTATTTCTTTTACTCCTGCAACTTTAGCTGGCATTATATTCATTAATACAGAAGATGGATAAGCAGCCTTACCACCTGGAACATAGACACCAACACGTTCTAATGCTGATATTTTTTGACCTAATCTAGCCCCAATTTTATCTTCATATTCCCATGTTTCTCTTTTTTGGTGCATATGATATTCATATATTCTTTCTTTACTTTTTAATAAAGTATCTTTTAATTTAGGATCTAAATTTAAAAATGCTTCTTTTTGTTCTTCTTTTGATACTTCAATATTATCTATAGAAAAGTTAGGATCATCAAATTTCTTAGTATATTTTTCTAATGCTAAATCACCATTTATAGCTATATCATTAATGATTTCTTTAACAACATTAGAATAATCACCTGAATTAACAGCTCCTCTTTTCTTTAGTGTATCAAAATATAATTCAATATCTTTCTTTTCACTAATAATCTCTATCATAATTATTTCCTCAACAATTCTCTAAAGCCATCAACCACCTTAGAAATTTCATCATATTTAGTTTTAAGTGAAGCTAAATTACATACTAATCTAGCAGATAATTCATGGATTGTAGTTACAGCTTCAAGACCATTTTCTTTTAATGTTCTACCAGATTCAACTATATCGACAATACAATCTGATAAATTAGTAATTGGAGCTAATTCAACACTACCATTTAATTTAATAATAGTTGCGTTTTGACCCATTGAATCAAAATATGCTTTCGCAATATTAGGATATTTAGTTGCTACCCTTAAATTCATTTTATATTTATATGAATCTAGATCTTCTTTAGGGGCACAAACACACATTCTACATTTACCAAAACCTAAATCTAGTAGTTCAGCAATATCTCTATTCTCTTCGATTATAGTATCTTTACCAACTACCCCTAAATCAGCAACTCCATTATCGACAAATGTAGGCACATCAGATGGTTTAGCTAAAAAGAATCTAAAATCGCCTTGTTCTATGATAAGTCTTCTGTCTTCATCATCAATACTAATTTCACAAAGACCTAATTCTTTTAACATTTTAAATATTTTATCGGCAAGTCTGCCTTTTGATAATGCAAAGGTTAGCATTTTTTAACCTCCATAATCTTATAATCATTTTCTGTATATGTAATAATACTATCAAAATCAAAATCTTTAGCATATTTTATTGCTTCATCTAAAGTGTCAAAATCAATAGCTGAAACTATAATATTATTATTTCTTAATTCTTGATTAACTTTAGAAGCAATTAAATAATTTTCTTTAGATACTAAAGCTAAATATTTTTTATTCTCAACATTGATTAAATTATTATCTAGGCAATATTTAGCTAATGAATCAATATCTAAACCAAAACCACAGTCTTCTAAATCAGCGCCAAAACCATTTAATAGCTTATCACATCTACCGCCCATTAATACACTCTTACTAACTCCATCAACATAGATAGAGAAAATAATACCTGTATAATATGCTTGATATGAATAAATAGAGAAATCAAAAATTATATTATTTACACCAAGCTTATCTAATAAGCAATAAACATCATGTAAATAAACTAATTCACTATAAGAATTATAGCCTTTTAATCTTTCCATTAAATTTAAAATATAATGTAGCTTTCCACCTTTTAAAATTAAATTAATTAAGAATGATGAATCATTTTCATCTAATGATTCTTCAAATAAGTTTCTTAAAGATACATAATCTTTTAAATCCATATATTCATATACTTTTTTTCTAACTTCTTTAGGTAAATTAAAATCTTTTAATAAATCACCTAAGAATCTAGATGAACCTAAATGAATTGTAAAATTAGATACATTACAAGCCTTTAAGCAATTACTTGCTAACATAATTATAGCTGAATCAGCCATAATACCGCCTTTTCCTATAAACTCAACTCCAGCTTGTAAGAATTGATGGTTTTTACCTTGATACAATCTTGGGTATCTAAATGTATCAGCAACATAAGAATATTTCTTGGGTCCTTTTGGTAAAGAATTATTAGATGAAACAAATCTAGCAATTGAAGATGTCATATCGTTACAAAGAGCAAGTACTTCTCCTTGATGGTTAATTAGATTATATAAATCGGGCTTTTGTAAGCCATCTTTTGAATATACATCAATATATTCTAGTGTTGGTGTTTTAATAAGCTCATAGCCATGATGCTTAAAAATGTCCAATACT
>JAILGR010000029.1 GCA_024696565.1 Acholeplasmatales bacterium
AATAAATTTAAAGAAGGCATCTACACTATCTATGGGAAATGTTAATGTTAAGTCATTAAATGTTACACTAGATTCTTATACTACAATGAATATTAATCAATTAGTAACTACAGATTTTGAAGCTAATTTATCTAAAGAGTCAGTATTAAATGTTAATCAAATTACAGCTAAGAATTCTAATATTCAAATAAGTAATGCTACATGTAATATTGAAAATTCTAAAGCTACAACTTCAAAATATAACATTACTAATAATGGAATTGTTACAGTTAAAGGCCAAACAAATAGTATAGATGTTAATATTACCGGAATGGCAAAATATTATGGTGAACATAATGTAGCAGAAACTGCAACCATTATTGCTGCAGGCGAATCTTATGTTGAAATTTATGCCAACAAAACAATAAATGTTATTGATACAGGGGCAAAAGAAATTCGTTATTTTGGAGATGCTATTGTCACTAAAACAAATATTTTAGTTAAGTAGGAGGTTAATATGAGTAAGGAAAATAAAGAAGAAAAGAAATTAACTTTAGAAGAATATCAAAAGAAATATTCAAGACCAGTAAATGAAAAGGCAGCTAAAACATTCTTATTTGTTTTTGCAGCAGCAATTGCTATTATTATATTCTTTTGTCTATTCTCTTTAGTAGTTAAAATCTATGAGGTATGTGAGAAGAATATAATATCTATTTATATTAGTGTTCCTATTGCCTTAATGATATTTGTAGTTGTATATGTTATACCTGTTTATAAGATTCATCAAGCAAAGCCATTTATGACTAATGTTGATAGCTCTAATGTTAAGCAAGCAAAGAAATATAATAAACAACTAAGAGAAAATATTGCTGATAAGATGATTGATTTAAAGGCAAAAACTGAAGGTGTAACTTGGTATTCAGAACAAATGGTTGGAAAGCTTGCTATTGCTAGACAAACTCATGATGATATTGCCTTAAGAAAAGCATTAACTGAAACATATGATACAGATGTTAAAACTGCTGCAAATAAGATGATTAGAGATCATGCCTTAAAGGTTGGTTTAACAACAGCTTTAAGTCAAAATGAAAAGATTGACACATTATTTGTTGTAGCATATGACTTAAATTTAATTAAAGATTTAATTTATCTATATGGTTTCCGTCCATCTGATACTCAACTTATGAAAATTTATTCAAGTGTAATTGGTGATGCCCTAATTGCTTATGGCTTAGGTAATGCAACCGGAACTATTGCTACAGGTGTAGTAAAGAAAATGGGTAAGGCTGTTGATAATGTACCATTATTAGGCAGTGTTATATCTACAGTTATTGATTCTGTAGCTCAAGGTGTTATTAACTCAACATTAACAGTTATTATTGGTTTCCAAACAAAGAAGTATTTAGTAAAAGAATATCATTTACAAGATATTTTGGATGATGTAGTAATCTCTATTGAAGAAGAAGAACAAATGGCAGAAGAAATGGCTAAAGAACTTAAAGATGATATTACAAAGGCATCTAAAGGTAAAAAGCCTGCTCCTGCCCAAGCATAAATATAAAGACTACACATTCAGTGTAGTTTTTGTATCTTAGGAGGTGTTTTATGGCTAACATTTTAGATTATATTAATTGGAGAGGTGATTTAACATTTACAGCCAATCCTTTTAATGAAATAGATAATGTAATTTTATCTTGTTTGTCATATATTGATTATGAAGATACAGTACCTACTTATCCTAAGGCAAATAGAGTTTCATATCAAAATGCAGTAAAAAAAGTATTTGAAAAGAAACAAAAGGATAAAATAGTATTGGGATTAATAGTACCTAAAACTATTGTTAAATTAATGGATATTGCATATTTAACTAAAAGATATGGTCAATTATATGTTTCTAATTATATTAATTACATTGACAAAGATACTAAAACTCAGTTTTCAGCAGTAGTATTTCATTTAAATGATAAACAAATATATATTTCTTATAGAGGTACAGATGATACTTTAATAGGTTGGCAAGAAAATATAGATATGTTATATACGGCACCTACAGGTGCTCAAGTTATGGGTGTAAAATATTTAGAAGAAATTGCAGAATTATATCCTAATACCAAGATTTATTTAGGCGGGCACTCTAAAGGCGGAAATATTGCTAATTATGCTACTATTTATGCTAAAGAAGAAATCCAAGATAGAATTATTAATTGTTATACAAACGATGGTCAAGGTATGGATAAAGAATATGTTGATTTAGATAAATATGAAAGAGTAAAAGATAAAATTATTAGAATAATTCCAGAAAATGATGTAGTAGGTATGATTTTTGATACTTTTGCCGGTAGTACTATTATTTGTAAATCAACGGCTAAAGGTGTATATCAGCATGATCCTTTTTCATGGAAAATTAATGTTACAGAATTTCAAACTGTTGAAAAGATTAGGCCTAGTGCAGTAAAACTAGATATGCAGTTGACTAAATTAATTAAAACTGTTCCAACAGAGGATAAAATTGTATTTGGTAAAAACCTATATGATTTTATAAAAACTAGTCAATTAGATACATTGATGGATTGTAAAAAAGAAAGTATAAAATTATTAAAATATTTAAATAAATTTAATGGTAAATCTAAGAAGATATTTTGGCAAGTATTTGGTGAATTTATTTTCTTTAAATAAAAAAAAGATGGAATTTGAAAATCAAATTCCATTTTCTTTTTAAATTCCTAAAATATCTATTATTTCATTTACAGATGATTCATAATCTCTATTTGTAACATCTACAACATAGTCACAAATTTCTTCATTTCTCTTTTCATCATCAATAGATAT
>JAILGR010000034.1 GCA_024696565.1 Acholeplasmatales bacterium
GAGCTATCAAAATAGAATTAGATGTATCAAGAATTTAAAAGAATTAGGATACCAAGTTGGAATTGGCTTTATGGTAGGGTCACCTTACCAAAGTGATGAAATGTTAGCTAAAGAAATGGTATTTTTAAAAAAATTAAATCCAGCTATGGTTGGTATAGGACCATATATATCCCATAAAGATACACCATTTTCTAATATGAATAGCGGAAGTGCTGAGCTTACAACATTTTTGTTATCTCTTATAAGGCTTACATTGCCAGGTGTGCTGCTACCGGCAACTACTGCACTAGCTACGATAGATAATAAAGGAAGAGAAAAAGGTATATTAGCCGGAGCTAATGTTTTAATGCCAAATCTATCGCCTTTAGGTGTAAGAAAAAAATATTTGCTTTATGACAATAAAATCTGTTTAGGTGATGAAGCAGCATCTTGCATAAGATGCTTAGATAAAAAAATATCTAAAATAGATAGAAAAATCGTCACCGATAGGGGAGATTATGCCCTATTAAATAGGGAAATTGAAAGGGATTAATAAAAAATGGATTACAATGTAAAATCAATGAAGGCTGAAGAATTTATAAATCATGAAGAAATCTTAGAAACAATAAAATATGCTAATATGCATAAAAATGATTTAGAACTTGTTGATAAGATTTTAGAAAAAGCCAAACTAAGAAGGGGATTAACTCATAAAGAAGCAAGTGTATTACTTGCATGTGAAGATCAAGATAAGGTAAAAGAAATATATGATCTAGCCGAACAAATAAAAAAAGATTTTTATGGCAACCGTATCGTATTATTTGCTCCACTATATTTATCTAATTATTGTGTTAATGGATGTCTATATTGTCCATATCATTTAAAAAATAAACACATAACTAGAAAAAAGCTTACTCAAGAAGAAGTAAAAAAAGAAGTTATTGCCTTACAAGATATGGGACATAAAAGACTTGCTATTGAAGCAGGAGAAGATCCTATAAATAACCCAATAGAATATATATTAGATTGTATTAAAACAATCTATTCTATTAAACATAAAAATGGGGCAATTCGTCGTGTTAATGTTAATATTGCCGCTACAACAGTAGAAAATTATAAAAAATTAAAAGAAGCTGGTATTGGAACATATATCTTGTTCCAAGAAACATATCATAAAGAAAATTATGAAAGATTACATCCTACTGGACCAAAACATAATTATTCATACAATAAAGAAGCTATGGATAGAGCTATGGAAGGTGGAATAGATGATGTAGGTATTGGTGTATTATTTGGTCTAGATAATTATCAATATGAATTTGCAGGACTATTGATGCACGCAGAACACCTAGAGGCAGTACACGGGGTTGGGCCTCACACAATTAGTGTACCAAGAGTTAAAAAGGCAGATGATATCGATCCTAATGAATTTGATAATTCTTTAAGTGATGATATGTTTTGTAAGATTGCTGCTTGCATTCGTATAGCCGTACCATATACAGGAATGATTATTTCTACTCGTGAAACAAAAGAAGTAAGAGAAAAAATAATTCGTTTAGGTGTAAGTCAAATATCAGGTGCTTCTCGTACATCTGTTGGTGGGTATGCTGAAAAAGAACGTCCCCATGACACTGAACAATTTGATGTATCAGATAACCGCACCCTAGATGAGGTTGTTAACTGGTTGATGCAAAAGGGCTACATCCCATCATTTTGTACTGCCTGCTATAGAGAAGGTAGAACGGGAGATAGGTTTATGGCTTTATGTAAATCAGGTCAAATTCAAAACTGTTGCCACCCTAATGCCTTAATGACATTAAAAGAATTTTTAATAGATTATGCTAAAGATGAAACAAAAGAAATTGGTAATAAATTAATAGATAAAGAAATTAATAATATTCCAAAAGAAAATGTTAGAAAAATCGTTCGTGAAAGATTAATTGAAATTGAAAAAGGAAATAGAGATTTCCGTTTTTAAAGGAGTTATTATGAGCTTAAATGATACTGTTTTTGCACAAAGAATTCATATTGGCTTTTTTGGACTTAGAAATGCCGGAAAAAGTAGTTTAGTAAATAAAATAACAAATCAAGAAATGTCTTTAGTAAGTGATATTAAAGGTACTACTACAGATCCAGTTAAAAAAAGTATGGAATTACTTCCATTAGGTCCTGTTGTAATTATTGACACTCCAGGATTTGATGATATAGGACCTTTAGGAGATTTAAGAGTAAGAAAAACTAAAGAAATGTTAAATATATGTGATATAGTAGTTTTTGTTACTGAAAATCTAGTATTATCTAAAGATGAAGAAGATTTATTAAATATAATTAAAACTAAAGAAATTCCTTATTTAATAGTTCATAATAAAGTAGATTTATTAGATTCTTATCCAAATAATTTAGATAATGAAATCTATATAAGTACTAATACTAATATTGGTATAGAAGAATTAAAAGAAGCTATAGGAAGACTTAATTTAAATAAAAAAGAAATCCATTATGTTTCTGATTTTGTAAAAAAAGGAGATACTATAATATTAGTAACTCCAATAGATAAATCAGCACCAAAAGGAAGAATGATATTACCCCAACAATTAGCTATAAGAGACCTACTTGATAAAGGGGCAGTAGCTATTGTTACTCAAGTAGAAGAATTATCTACTACACTAAATAACTTAAAGAATAAACCAGTATTAGTAGTTACTGATTCTCAAGTCTTCTCTAAAGTTATGAAAATAGTACCAGAAGATATCCCTTTAACTTCATTTTCAATTTTAATGGCAAGATATAAAGGATTCTTAGATACTGCCATTAAAGGAGCTATGGCAATAGATAGTCTAAAAAATCAGTCTAAAATCTTAATTAGTGAAGGCTGTACACAGCATAGACAATGTGAAGATATAGGAACAGTTAAACTACCAAACTGGTTCAAAAAATATACTAACAAAGAATTTGTATTTGAATTTAGTTCTGGTCATGGCTTTCCTACTCATTTATCTAGCTATAGTTTAATCATTCACTGTGGTGGTTGTATGTTAAATGATAAAGAAGTAGAAAATCGTATGAATCAGGCCATCAAAGCAAACATTCCATTTACCAATTATGGTATATCTATAGCCTATATGAATGGTATTTTACAAAGAAGTATAAAACCAATATATAATGAATAAATTTGTGGAACATTTGTTCCACATTTTTTAAAAAAAGATTTTGGAGACAGTAAGTTAAGATGAATTAGATGATGGAATAATTTTATTAAATAATAAGAATATATTATATGGTGGAACTATAGATAATAATATATTAGATAGAGAAGTAATGGTAATTAAGA
>JAILGR010000037.1 GCA_024696565.1 Acholeplasmatales bacterium
TGTTACTATTCAAGTATTAACTCAAGCAAGACCTCATATCATCAAAAAGACATTCAAGGCCCTAGAAGGTTCTAAAAGGGCCGTTGTTCATTTATACCACAACCCCAAGTTTCCTTGTTGCCAATTTTAACAGATACATAAGCAGCAGCTTCAGATTTAGAAGTGGATTCTAGGGCATGTTCATTATAATTTGTTAATACATAATCTAAGTTATAGCATTCTTTTAATGCATTAGATACAGCATCTAATCTACCAGAACCTTCAGCTAAGAAATCTTTTCTTACACCATTCCACTCAGTTGATAACATTACTTTAAATACACTACCTTCTCTAATGAAGTGGTATTCATTAACTTTAAGTGGTGATTTTAAATGAACAAAGTTTTCAACAAAGATTGATTGAACATCAGTAGGAGTTAATTCTTTATGTTCTTTATCGGAAACATCTTTAATAGTGTATCCAACTGTTTCTCTCATCTTTTGTGGAATATCCAAACCAAAGTTTGTCTCTAGAATATAGGCAATGCCACCCTTACCAGATTGAGAATTAATACGGATTACATCAGCAGAATATTCTCTGTTTAAATCTTTTGGATCTAAAGGTAAGTATGGAACTGACCAAGTGTTTAAATTGTTTTGACGATGATATTTTAATCCCTTAGAAATAGCATCTTGATGTGAACCACTGAATGCGGCAAATACGAACTTACCAGAATATGGTTGACGGTCGTATACCTTCATTTCAGTTACAGATTCATATAATTTTACAATCTCAGGTAGGTCACTAAAATCAAGAAGTGGATCAACACCATGAGAATACATATTTAATGCTAAAGTAATAATATCAACATTACCAGTTCTTTCACCATTACCAAATAATGTGCCTTCAATTCTATCCGCACCAGCAAGTAAACCTAGTTCAGCATCAGCAACACCAGTACCACGGTCATTGTGTGGATGAAGTGAAATAACTATAGCCTCTCTATTGTTTAAGTTTTTAGACATATATTCGATTTGAGAAGCATAAACATGAGGTAGTGACATTTCGACAGTTGCAGGTAAATTAATAATCATTTTATGATCCTTAGTTGGCTTAAATACATCAATTACTGCATTACATACTTCTAAGGCATATTCAGGTTCAGTACCTGTAAATGATTCAGGTGAATACTCAAAATAAATATCACCTTTAGCCTCTTTTGCTAAATCTACTAGCATCTTTGCACCTTCAACGGCAATTTGTTTAATCTCTTCTTTAGACTTTTTGAATACTTGTTCCCTTTGAGCTAAAGAAGTAGAATTATATAAATGAACAACGGCCTTTTTAGAACCTTCTAGGGCCTTGAATGTCTTTTTGATGATATGAGGTCTTGCTTGAGTTAATACTTGAATAGTAACATCATCAGGAATTAAATCAGCATCGATTAGTGTTCTTAAGAATTCATATTCAGTTTCACTTGCTGCAGGGAAACCTACTTCAATTTCTTTGAAGCCAAGTTTTACTAATGCATTGAAGAACTCAATCTTTTGGTCAAGTGACATTGGTTTAATTAATGATTGATTACCATCTCTTAAATCAACAGAACACCAAATAGGAGCCTTATCTATATATTCTTTATTTACCCAATCATTACATGTAACTGGTGGCATGAAATAGCCTCTAAAGTATTTTTCATATCCTTTCATAATGGTCCCTCCATAATAAAATATATTTTATTATAACAAAAAAGGTTATAGTAGTCAATTTTCGATATTAAAAAAATATAGTGCAGATTATTTTTTTCTTTTAAAAGTAAATATTATATGCTAATATTTAAATGTTGAGTTTTAAAAAGAAGTGTTGGTGTTAAAATGAGTATTTTAAAATGTAGTAACGTATCATTTTCATTTGGAAATAGAACGATATTAGAAGATGCATCTTTTGTTATGCAAAAGGGTGAACATATTGGTTTAATTGGACTTAATGGTGAAGGTAAATCAACATTTATTAAAATGATTACAGGAAGCTTAACTCCAGATGACGGTAAAATAGAATGGTGTAAAAGAATAACTACTGGTTATTTAGATCAATATACAACATTGGAAAAAGGAAAAACTATAAGAGATGTCTTAAAGGAAGCCTTTAAGCCTATGTATGACTTAGAACAAGAACTTAATTCTATATATGAAAAAATGTGTGATTGTACAGAAGAAGAAATGAATCAATATTTAGAAGATTCTGGTGAAATTCAATCTGAACTTGAGGCATCTGGCTTTTATACATTAGATTCTAAAATTGAAGAAGTAGCATTTGGTTTAGGTTTAAAAGAAATTGGTTTAGATAAAGATGTAACTAATTTATCTGGCGGTCAAAGATCTAAAGTATTATTAACTAAATTAATATTAGAAAACCCAATGATTTTAATATTAGATGAGCCCACTAACTTCTTAGATGAAGACCAAATTAATTGGTTAACTGAATATTTAATTAATTATGAGAATGCATTTTTACTTGTATCTCACGATATTCCTTTTTTAAACAAAGTAGTTAATGTTATTTATCATATGGAAGATGGTACATTAACTAGATATACTGGAAATTATGACCAATATATGCAAATGTATGAGATTGA
>JAILGR010000071.1 GCA_024696565.1 Acholeplasmatales bacterium
TAAGAATTCTTCTTCAACTTCTTTAGTTCTATATAATAATTTCAAGGCGACAAATGATGGATTAGTATCATTAATGGCATCAATAGTTTCACTAAAGCCTGCCTTATGAGATAAAGATAATAAGAAAGATTCAGTTGAAGCTAATTTAGAAAATCTTCTAAAATTTTCTTCATTTGTAATAGCAATACTTCTTACTTTACCTTCTAATGATTCTTTTGTTTCATAATCATAATAAGAAACTAAATATTTGTATGTAAATGGATTTCTAAAATTCTTCTCAATAGCTTTTGAATGCTTACATAATTTCTTATCGGCACCAAAAACACTAAATGTTTTAGAAATACCACCATCTTCTAAGAATCCAAATAATATATTGTTAGCAGGATCAGGATTTTCTCTTAATGCTTGTAAAAATGTTAATAAATCCATCTTTACGCCACCAATATAAATCTCTTTATGATCTGACATTTCAAATATTAGAAATGTAACTATATTGCTAGCATATTTAGTATCTTCGAAAATACTTATATACTGTTTATATTTATCTTTATCATTTACACGACTTTTGATGAATTTTACTAATTCTTTACCATTTTTAGTAACATCTTCTATAGCTTCATCAAAATGAGCAATGTATGCTTTAGACAAATCATATAAGTTTTCAAATGTCTCTTGATTAAAAATATATGGTTTACTGCTCATAAAAAACTCCTCAATTATAATGAATCTGAATCTAAAATAATTGTAACAGGTCCATCATTTAATAATTCTATTTTCATATCGGCACCAAAGATGCCTTTTTCTACATGATAATTATTACTTATTAGCTTATCGCAAAATAAGTCATAATACTCACTTGCTTTATTAAACTCCATAGCATCTGTAAAACCAGGTCTATTACCATGCTTACAATCTGCATATAATGTAAACTGACTAATAGCAAGTATTGTTCCATTTACATCTAATAAAGACTTATTCATCTTTTGATTTTCATCTTCAAAAATTCTAATACCCATAACTTTTTTTAACATTTTTTCCATTTCTACTAAAGTATCAGAATTTTTAAATCCAATAAATAATAATAAGCCTTTATCGCATTTACCTGTTACAATACCATCTACAGTACAGCTTGCATATTTAACTCTTTGAATAACGATTCTCATTATTGATTATCTCTTTCGATATTATAAATATATTTAATCTTTTTAAGATTTAAAATCATCTTTTCTAAATCTAATAAGCTATTAGTCATAACTTTTAACTTAACAGTAGTCTCTAAAGTAGATGTTTGGTTAGCATTAATAGATAAAATAGACATTCCACTAGCTGATACTGTATTCATTAATTCAACTAATAAATTCATATTTGATGTTGCTAAAATCTTAATTGAAACAGGATATTTTCTACCAGGATTAGTAGCCCATCTTAAAGGAATTAATCTTTCCTTTTGGAAGCTTTGTAAATTCTTACATTCAAGATTATGAACTACTATACCATTACCTTTTGTAACATATCCTAATATTTCATCACCAGGAATTGGGTTACAACAAGAACCAAGCTTTAACTGTGGATTAGATAATCCTTCAACTACAACACCAGTTTCACTATTAGTTGTTAATATTCTTTGACTTCTTTCAATTTGACGTGTAATAGCTTCTTCTGTAAGCTTAGATTGATTATTTTGACCAATGTATTTTTGGACTACAGTCTTTGGTGATAAATTAGATTTAGCAACTTCTAAATATAAATCATCAAGTGTATTAATATTATTCTTTTGGAATAATTTAATGAATTCATCATCTAAATCAACATTAGTAAGTTTATTTTGACGGAATTCTTCATCAACCATTTGTTTACCATTTAATAACAAAATATCATGATTTTGTTTATTTAAGAAACTCTTAATCTTATGTCTAGCATGAGTAGTTTTAGCTATCTTCAACCAGTTTTCAGATGGTCCAAAAGAATTCTTATTTGTCTTAATTGAAATAATGTCACCAGTTTGTAATTCATAATCAAGAGGAACAATATGATTATTGACCATCGCACCAACAGTCTTATTACCAACGTTAGTATGAATCTTGTAGGCGAAATCTAGAGGTGTTGCCCCCTTAGGTAAGTCTACAACTTCACCAGTAGGCGTATATACATAAACTGTAGTATTAAGTAGATCTTCTTTTACTGTTTCAACATATTCTTTAGCTGAATCAGCTTTTTCTTCTTCAGAGAATTTTAATAAATCACCATACCATTTTAATGTTTGTGCAATTTCAAATTGTTCTCTTTCTTTAGAATATTCAACATTTTCTTTATATGCCCAGTGAGCGGCGATACCATACTCAGCTATTTTATCCATCTCTTCAGTTCTAATTTGAACTTCGAATGTAAATCCATCATTAGAAATAACTGTAGTATGTAGTGATTGATACATATTTGGTTTAGGTACTGCAATATAATCCTTAAAGCGTTTAGGTACAGGAGTATAATTTGCATGAATTAAACCTAATACTTGATAACAAGCACCAATATTTTTTACAATTACACGAATTGCTAAAATATCATAAATATCTTTAAAATCTTTTCTTTGGTTGACCATTTTTTTATAAATACTATAAATGTTTTTGATACGACCTTTAATTTGATAATCAACTAAACCATTTTCAGCTAATATCTTTTTAATTTCATCAATTGTATGATCAACATTACTTATTCTCGCACTAGAATCATTTCTAATTTGCGTTAATATTTTATTATACATTTCATTATCAACATATCTTAAGGAAGTATCCTCAAGTTCTGCCTTAATACGGAACATACCTATTTTGTGAGCTAGTGGGGCATATATTTCTAATGTCTCTCTGGCAATTCTAATTTGTTTTTCTGTTGGTAATGAATTTAGGGTACGAATATTATGTAATCTATCTGCTAACTTAACAACGATTACACGAATATCTTTAGCCATAGCAAGTAGCATATGTTGATGGTTTTCAACTTGTTTTTGTTCTAAGGATGAGAATTTTAATTGTCCTACCTTAGTAACACCATCGACAATTTCACTAATATCTTTGCCAAATTCTTTTTCTAAGTCTTCTTTTGTAGCTTGGGTATCCTCTACAACATCATGTAACAAACCAGCACAAATAGTTGCAGGACCTACATGTAATTCAGCTAAAATACAAGCTACATTTAAAGGATGGATGATATATGGTTCTCCTGACTTTCGCATTTGACCATCATGTAGCCTTTTTGCAGTATCATATGCTTTCTTTATTAAGTTTACTGACTCTTCTTTATGAATGTATGTACTAAATATTTTTTCTAGTTCTTCATAAGTAGTAGCTGTTGCCATGAAAACCACCTCCTTTAAAAATAAAACTATTATTCTCCTTCAAACTCAACTAATGTTTTAACAGGATAATCTTTTAATAATTCTTTGCCTTTTAAATCAACTAAATCAATAACAAAAGCTAAACCAACAACTTTAGCTCCAGCTTTTTCACATAAATGACAAGCTGCCAAAGCAGTACCGCCTGTAGCTAATAGATCATCTACGATTAAGACTTTATCACCCTTTTTAAGAGCATCTTCATGAATACATAATGTGTTAGAGCCATACTCTAAATCATATTCTTCAGTCAATTGCTTTCTAGGTAACTTACCAGGTTTTCTAACAGGTACAAAACCTAAGCCTAATGCTGTAGCAACTGGTGCCCCAAATAAAAATCCTCTTGCTTCAGGACCAACAATAACTGTTGCACCTTTTTCTTTAGCAAATTTTGCAATTTCATCTGTAGTATATTTAAATGCTTCACCATTTTCTAGTAAAGTTGTAATGTCTCTAAACATAATTCCTTCTTTAGGAAAGTTTGGAATTGTAACAATTGTATCTTTTAAATTCATAATTAAGCCCCCAAAATTTCAAAATATACAAATATTATATCATAATATTTTGTATTCAAAAAGATATTATTAAAATC
>JAILGR010000113.1 GCA_024696565.1 Acholeplasmatales bacterium
GGAATAATAAACACCAAATAGCATCTAACCAACCGATAAATACACCACCAATAGTAACAACTAAAGCAATGATTAATCTAATAATTCCACCCTTATGTACGAATGCACCCCATCTAACACCAATTTCCATAATCCAGTTACATACTGGAATGAATAATAGAATTATTTGAATTAGACGAGGTAAATTATTAAACCACTTATCCATAATTACCCTCCTTATAATTATTATATACCAATTTATCTTTTTTATAGAATAAAAAAATCCTCATATGAGGATTCTTTTATTATTAGTCTACAATAAATGTTGGCTTGCCATTTAAGAAAATGAAGATGAAATCAATGATTTCAAGAACGAAGCCAATAGGTCCTAGTAAGAATAAAATTGCACCAACTAGGTTAATTACTTTACTTGTATCTCCGATAAACTTAAATAATCTATATAAGAAACCGAATACCCATCCCCAAAGAGGGAAGAAAAGTAATACCTTTACTAATAATGATTGTTCATCAATCCATTTAGCAAAACCCATATAAATACCTCCAATTTTCTAGCCTTATTATATGGCAGTTTTTATTAAAAAACAATAATGTTATTTACATTTTTAAAAAATATGTCACATTCTTACTTGTTTGTTGAACCAAAGCCGCCATTTCTTATACTTGTTGTGTCATCATCAAAGGTAATACCATACTCAACAAAAATCCCTTGCATAAAACCTGTACCCTTATTAATTGTTAATGTCTTTCCTT
This sequence comes from Acholeplasmatales bacterium, assembly GCA_024696565.1. Taxonomy (GTDB): domain Bacteria; phylum Bacillota_I; class Bacilli_A; order Acholeplasmatales; family Anaeroplasmataceae; genus Anaeroplasma. Next base: position 751 of record JAILGR010000113.1, read on the forward strand.
CATTAGAATCATTAGTTATTTTAGCAAATATATGACCTTCATTATCAGAATAATAATAATCAGAGTCTATAATTCCAACTGTATTATTTAATTGAAGACGATATTTAAAACCAAGTCCACTTCTTGGATATAATTTTAACACATAGTTTTCTTCCATATATACTCTAATGCCAGTAGGAATCTTTACTGTTTCACCAGGATTAAGTGTAATATCAAAAGGAGCAAAGAAATCATAACCAGCACTACCTTTTGTTGCTCTTTTAGGTAGGGTTATATTATCATATATTTCTTCTTTATTAAAATCTCCTTCTAATGAATTAATAAAGTTTTCTTTTGATACCTTTTCAAATCTTGCAACTCTTTTAAAATTATCCATAATTACTCCTTATTTATTAAAAGGATGGCCTAGCCATCCTTTATATTATTTACCTAATTTAGCTTCTAATTTTTCTTTCATTTCTTCATAACCTGGCTTACCAAGTAATGCGAACATATTCTTCTTATAAGCTTCAACACCTGGTTGATTGAATGGATTAACACCTAATGTATATCCAGATACACCACATGCAAATTCAAAGAAATAAACCATATAACCATAAGTATATGCAGATACATTAGGGATTGTAACACGAATGTTAGGTACTCCACCATCAACATGGGCAATTAATGTACCTTCCATAGCCATCTTGTTTACATAATCCATAGTCTTACCAGCTAAGAAATTTAAACCATCAAGATTGTCATCTGTAGCATTAATTACTAATTCTTCTTCTGGCTTATCAACATTAATTACTGTCTCAAATAATGTTCTTTCACCATCTTGAATCATTTGACCTAATGAATGTAGGTCAGTTGAGAATGATGCTGAAGTAATCCAAATGCCTTTATGATTCTTTCCTTCACTCTCACCATATAATTGCTTCCACCATTCAGCAAAGTAATTTAATCTTGGCTCATAGTTTACAAGCATTTCTAATTTCTTGCCAGAACGATATAAAACATTTCTAGCTAAAGCATATTTTAAGGCATCATTCTTTTCGATATCTTCAACTTGATAATCATTATATGCATCCTTAGCACCTTGCATCATTAAATCAATATCGATGCCTGCACAAGCAATAGGTAATAGACCTACTGGTGTTAATACAGAGAAACGACCACCGATATCATCAGGTACTACGAATTCTTCATAACCTTCAGCATCAGCTAAAGTCTTTAATGCACCCTTCTTCTTATCTGTAGTAGCAAAGATTCTTGCCTTAGCTCCTTCTTTACCATATCTCTTTTCACAATAATCTTTGAAAATTCTAAATGCTATTGCAGGTTCAGTAGTTGTTCCTGACTTAGAAATAACATTAATAGAGAATTCTTTATCTTTTAAATAATCTAATAATTCTTTTGCATAAGTAGATGAAATTTGATTACCTACAAAGATAACTTCACAGCCTTTTTGGTTGAAATACTTCTTTAGCATTTCAATAGCTGATTTAGCTCCTAAATAAGAACCACCAATACCAATAGCAACTAATACATCAGATTGAGCTTGAATCTTCTTAGCTGCCGCTTTAATTCTATTAAATTCATCTTTATCAAAATTATTAGGTAATTCTAACCATCCTAAAAAATCATTACCTGCGCCAGTTTTAGTTTTTAAAACTTTAACAGCTGCTAAAACATCTTTTTTAACTTCTTCATATAAAGCTTCATCATAAAAGCCTTTAGTTTTGGATATATCTAATACTAATTTCTTTTCCATGTGAAATATTCCTCCTCAAATCCATAAGTATTATAGCATTAAAGGATTTAAAAATAAAGAAAAAAGCCCTTTTAGGCTTAATTTCTTTTTTTATTTAATCAACGACGTTTCTAACTCCAATTACTTCAGGAACATATTCCATTAATAATGCTTCAATTCCATCAGTTAGTGTAGAATCTAGTGCACCACAATCTTGGCACGCACCCATCATCTTAACATAAACTATACCATCTTCAAATTTAATGAATTCTAAATCTCCACCCTCGCTATTTAGATATGGTCTAATTTTATCTAAGACTTTCATTATTTCTTTTAAAATCTCTTCGCTAGTTCTTTCTTTATTTTCCATTATTATTTACCTTTTTATTCTTGTTCTTGTTAAAACCTTTATTTGAATCAAAATTTTTATTATTCTTATTGTTTTGTTGAGGCTTCTTATTATTCTTATTATTTTGTTTTCTAAAATCAGCCTTCTTAGATGGGTCAAAATCTTCTGATGCTGATACAAAGGTTTGAACAACAACATTTTGTTCTGGTTTTTGGTTATTTTTCTTAGAAACTGCTTGGCTATCATTATCATCCTTTAAATCAGAAGGTAGTTCTCCTTGTGGAATTTGATTGATTTTTCTTGGATCAATAACAATATTAGGTTTATTCTTTTGACTTGGCTTTAAAACTAAAGATTCTTTATCAAAATTCTCTTTAGCCATAGGAGTAATAGTAATTCTATCATCAGAAGTATCTACTTCCTTATTCTCAAGTTTTTGATATTCTTCTTCATTCTTTATTCTTTTTAATACATAGTATGGGCATCCAAAGGCACAAGATACTTCAACATAATCTTCAATAAAGCCAAAATAGCTATCACTTTTAGGATCAGTATTAAAACCTCTAAGTCTTAATATTTCAGATGAAATATCACCAACTATATATAAATCCTTATCAAAACATTCTTCTAAATATTTATCTAAGAATGCATCTAAATCAAACGCATCCTTTACATTTTTTTTAAGCCAAAACATTCCTTTTGTACATTTAAATACCATATTTTTTTCACCGCCATTATTATACACTAACAATTAAATAATTGAAAGTTTATTTATTAAATAAAAAGTGATAAAACGCATTTAATCCTAGCATAATATCTTTATAAGCTTCATTAAAGTTACCAGTATACCAAGGATCAGAAATATCTCTATTTATATTTGCATATTCTAATAACATATGAACTTTATTTTTATAATCATTTCCTATGATACGATTAAGGGAATATTTGTTTTCCATATCCATACAAATTAAATAATCAAAGTTATCATAATCACTTATTCTTATTCTTCTAGCTCTCTTTTTACTACAATCTATGTTCAAATCATTAAGGATTCTTCTAGTCCCATAATGTACTGGATTTCCTATTTCTTCAGCTGATGTAGCACAAGATTCAATATGAACTAAATCTTCTTTACCAAATCTTTTAACCATATCCTTAAATAAGAATTCTGCCATAGGGCTTCTACAAATATTACCATGACAAATAAATAAAACCTTTATCATAAAATACCCTTTCTAATTAAAAAGGGACTAAGTCCCCTTTTATCACACTTCTTCTAAATCTCGTGTTTTACTTTTATCTTCATACATTCTCTTATCAATTTCACGCATTAATTCATCAATAGCATATTTATTAAAATCCGCTTTAGAATAACCAATTGATATAGATAATATATAAGGCGCCATTTTAGATGAATTATAAGTTTCAAATTGTCTATGAATATTATTAACAACTTCTTGAATAATAAAATCTACATGAGTATTTAAAACAATAACAAATTCATCACCAGCATAACGAATTACAGTACCATAAGAACCAACAGCAATTCTTAACAATCTACCAGTTGTAATTAATGCCTCATCACCTACTGAATGGCCATATTTATCATTGATTTTTTTAAAGCCATTTAAATCTAACATCATAGCTGTATATTCAGCCATCCTTCTTGAATTAGACATCTTCTTTTTTAATTGGTCTAAATAATATCTATTATATAACCCAGTTAATTTATCAAAAGAAATTAAATCACTTTGAACACTCATTAATATTCCACATACAGCTAAGGTAAAACCAATACCAAATGTTGAAATGCCATAATAAACTGCTTGAGCAGTAATACCTAAAGCTACAGGAACAATAAACACCCAAATAGGGAAGAATTTTAAAACTCCACCTTTTCTTCTAATTCTAATGAAATAAATAATACTTTCAATTAACATTAAAATACATAATACACTAAAAATTAAGAAACCAGTATATCCACCATTAACTCTGTTATAAACACAATTTGAATCAACTGTAAAAATATATGGGATGAAAACATTAACTATTAAGGCAATTAAAGCAAATGATAAAATTACACAATATGTAATTATTCTTTGCCTACTAACACTACCTGTCAAATGTAATGATAAAAACACTCCCCAAGTCATAGTAATACAAACAACAATAAAATATAATGCACCAT
>JAILGR010000161.1 GCA_024696565.1 Acholeplasmatales bacterium
CATTGAAGGTGGTATTGAGCCTAAACCTAATAATGTAGCTATTTATGCAACAAGTAATAGAAGACACTTAATTAAAGAAACTATATCTGATAATGGTAGTGTGTTTGATGATTTACATAGAAATGAAACAGCAGCTGAAAAACTATCTTTATCATATAGATTTGGTTTGCAAATATATTATAGTTCATTATCTCCTATGGAATTTAAGGCTATGGTCTTAGAAATGGCTAAAAGAAATAATATCACTTATAATTCAGATAAATTATTGATTGAGGCAAATAAATGGCAAATGCGTAATGGCTCTTTATCTGGTCGTTGTGCAGAACAGTTTATTAAATATATATCTAATAAAACTGAGTAACCGTTTTATTATAAAAATAATAGTAGAAATGATATATTTTTTAATGTATAATTATACAGGTTTAAATTATATTTAAAGGGATGATTTTATGGAAATAAGAAATGTAGCAATTATTGCCCATGTTGACCATGGTAAAACTACAATGGTAGATAAGCTATTATCAAGTTCTCATACATTTAGAGACAACCAAGTTGTTGAAGAATGTGTAATGGATAATAATGCATTAGAAAGAGAAAGAGGAATTACTATTTTATCAAAGACAACTGCGATAAAATGGAAAGATACAAAGATTAATATTCTTGATACCCCAGGACATGCTGACTTTTCAGGTGAGGTAGAAAGAATTATGAAGATGGTTGATGGTGTTGTTTTAATCGTTGATGCCTATGAAGGAACAATGCCACAAACTAGATTCGTATTAAAAAAAGCATTTGAGGCTCATTTAAAGCCAATTGTTGTAATAAATAAAGTAGATAAACCATCTGCTAGACCATTAGAAGTTGTAGATGAGGTTTTAGAATTATTTATTGATTTAGGCTGTGATGAAGATGAATTAGATTTCCCAGTATGTTATGCATCTGCAGTAAACAATACATGCTCATTAGATCCTGATATTTCAACTCAAAAACCATCTATGGAGCCATTACTAGATATGATTATTAAATATATTCCAGCTCCTGAAATGGATTGTGATAAACCTCTTCAACTACAACCAGCACTATTAGATTATACTGATTATACTGGTAGAATTGGTATTGGTAGAGTTAAAAGAGGAACTATTAAAAATGGTGAAGTTGTATCTTGTGTTCGTCTAGATGGTTCAATTAAATCATTTAGAGTTCAAAAGTTATATACATATTTAGGCCTTGATAGAATTGAGGTTAATGAAGGCTTTGCCGGAGATATTGTTGCTTTCTCTGGTTTACCAGATGTATCAGTTGGTGAAACAATTTGTACACAAGGAAAAGAAGAAGCTTTAGAGCCTATTCATATTTCTGAACCAACTGTTCAAATGACTTTTGGAACAAATACATCTCCATTTTGTGGTAAGGATGGAAAAAGTGTAACTGCATCTAAGATTGATGCTAGATTATTTAGAGAAACACAAAAGGATGTTTCTTTAAAAATCGAAAGAGTATCTACTGCTGAAGAATGGATTGTTTCTGGTAGAGGTGAATTACATTTAGGTATTTTAATTGAGACAATGAGAAGAGAAGGATTTGAATTCCAGGTTTCTCGTCCTAAAGTAATTATGAAAGAAATTGATGGTGTTATGTGTGAACCATATGAATACTGCGTAATTGATACACCATCTGAATCTGCTGGTGCTATTATTGAAATGATGGGTAATCGTCATGGTATTATGGAAACTATGAGTAATACTGAAACTCAAACTAGATTAGTTTATAATATTCCATCAAGAGGCTTAATTGGCTTTAATACAGATTTCATGACATTAACAAAAGGTTATGGTATTATTAACCATTCATTTAGTGAATATCGTCCTGTTGAATCTATGAGTGTTGCAGAAAGAACATCAGGTGTATTAGTTTCAATGGCTGAAGGTCAATCTACAGCTTATTCAATTGGCGCATTAGAAGATAGAGGTATTATGTTAATATCTCCAGGTGAAGATATTTATGAAGGTATGATTGTTGGTATTGCTAATAAAGATTTAGACTTAGCAGTTAATGTTGTTAAGGCTAAACAACAAACTAATACAAGATCTTCAAACAAAGATACTACTGTAGTATTAAAAAGACCTATCGTTATGGCTTTAGAGCAATGTCTTGAATTCATTAATGATGATGAATTAGTAGAAGTTACCCCTAACCATATTCGTTTAAGAAAGAAAATATTAGATACAGTTGAACGTAAAAAGTTTGACGCAAAGAGAAGACAAGAAAAAGAAGACTAACAAAAAGGGTGGCTTAATTGCCACCCTTTAATTCATCTAAATATTCAATTAAATCTAAGACATATTCTTTTTGTAAGACCATGTCTTCTTTAATTTCAAAATATTCAAATAATTTATCTTCGCCAACTTCTTTAACGAGATTATTAATTTTTAAAACTTCATCATCACTAGCTAAATCTTCTTTTTTATAAAAAGATTTAAACCAATCTGGATTATTAGCTTTTTTTAATGCTTCATCATATGTTAATATCATCTTATCACCTTTTTAAATTATAACATCTTTATAAAAAAAATACTATATAGAAAATATTCTATATGTGATATAATCAAAAAAGTATTGGAAGTGATGAAATGGAGTATTTAGAAATATTTTTAGTTTTCTTTAAATTAGGAATAGTAAACTTTGGTGGTGGATATGCTCTATTCCCATTATTAGAAAGAGAATTTGTAACTAAAAGAAAGTGGACAACTAATCAAGAATTAACAGATTATTATGCAGTAGGACAATGTACACCTGGGGCTTTTGCGGTAAATATATCTACATTTATTGGTATTAAAAGAAAAGGTGTCTTAGGTGGTATTATTGCTACCTTAGGTTTTATTTTTCCTGCTTTCATAATTATCTTTATTATTGCTTCTTTGTTAACTTCATTTGCTTCTAATGAATATGTTTTAAATGCGTTAGCTGGTATTCGTGTTTGTGTATTATTTTTAATTATTTATGCTATATCTAAATTAGTTAAAACTTCGATAAAAGATATTATTTCTTTAATATTAGCCATTTCAATTGCTATTTTGGCTATAGCTATTAAAGAAATTCCTTTATATTGTTATGTAATATTTGCGGCAGCATTTGGATTACTTGTATCTTTCATTAAAGAAAAAAAGAATAAAGATAAAAAAGAAATAAAGAAAGAAAAGATTATAAAAGATAAAGAAGTAAGAAAAGAAGAAAGAATTAAAAGAATAAAAACTTTCTTAATATCTTTATCTGGCTTTTTAGTTGGTTTAAGTTTAGGTTTAATTGGTGTAATTAGCTTTTTATTTATTAAGAATAAGAAATATAGAAAAGGTGTATTATCATCTATTATATTATGGTTATTATTAGTATTTTGTATATTAGTTAAAATATTTTTACAATCAGGGTTAGGCTTTGAAGCATTTTTCCAATTCTTTAAAATAGGCTTTTTAGCTTTTGGTGGTGGTTTAGCTACTATTCCATTTTTAAATGAATTAGCTTTAACTACAGATTGGTTTACACTTATAGATTTAGCTAATATGTTAGCTGTATCTGAATCAACTCCTGGGGCTATGGGAATAAATATGTCTACTTATGTTGGATATACATTATTTCATAATAATTTTAATAATTTTCCACTTGCTTTCTTAGGTAGTATGGTAACTACTTTAGGACTTGTATCTCCATCAGTTATTGTTATTTTTTTGATATCATTATTCTTACAAAAGTTTAAAAATAATAAATATGTTGAGTGGGTATTTTATGGTCTTAGAGCGGCATCTATTGGTTTGATTTTAGCGGCTGTATATTCAGTTTTAAGAGTATCTTTATTACATCAATATGTAGAAGAAATGGATGGTGTAATTAAAAGTGTATCTACAATTCCTTATGCTTTTAATATGGCATTTAGTAATGTTAATTCATTTACATCTTTCTTTTTGGCTATATGGGATTTTATTAGATTATCTATTAATTTTAAAGCTTTAGGAAT
>JAILGR010000181.1 GCA_024696565.1 Acholeplasmatales bacterium
TTAAATACCATTTTTCTAATTATTCCTAGTACTCCTTGTAGTCCAGTAAATAATATAAGCCATAAAGGTATTGCGACTACTCCAAAAACTAATTCAACTGAAAATCTAAAGCTAAGAAGTTGTTGTTCTGCTATATCTTTAGCTCTATCAGCGATATATGCACTTTTAGCAAAGAATAACAAAATTAACGGTAATGAGAATAAAAGGGTTAACAAGGAAAGCATAATCCATGATAAAAAATATGATTTTAATAATTTAAAAAATGCTTCAAAACGATTTTTAGGATAATCATTTATAGTAAAATCTTTTTTATCTTTTCCATATAATGCTTTATATATAAAACCCTTTTTTGCCATTTTGTTTCCTTTCTAGTTAAAATATCTATCTAACTCTTCTTTTTTTGGTAATGCCGAAATTGCACCTTTTTTACTACAAGCCAATCTACCACAAATATTAGCATGCATTAAAATATTCTTTAGAATTTCTTCATCTAATTTATCAAAATCCACTTCATCTAGCATTTTTAATACACAAGCATAGAAGGCATCTCCAGCACCTGTAGTATCAACTGGTTTTATCTTCTCTGTTGGGACAAAGACTTCAATATTCTTGTATTTACAATATGAGCCTTTACTACCTAATGATAAGAATACTAATTGATTATCTCTAACAAGTTTTTTCAATCCTTCTACAGGATCTGTTTCATTAGTAAAATATTGAACCTCATCTTCACTAATTTTTAAGATATCAGCCTCTTCAATATATTTTTTATATATTTTTATGGCTTCTTTTTTTGAATCATAAATATCAGTTCTAAAATTTACATCAAAACTAAATTTTTTATTATATATTTTTGTAAGTTCTAATGCCCTATCGGCTAGATTACGACCTTCTTCTTCACGAAGCATTAAAGATCCTAAATGAATGATATCAAAATCTTTAATTACGACTAATCTTTCATAAGATATTTTATAATCAGCACTTTCGAACCTATTAAAAGCAAAATGCCTTTCACCATGTGCATCAATATCTACAAATGCTAAAGTCGTATTATGTTTTTTATCTAAATGTATATCTTGGTAATATAAAGATGAATTATTTCTTACAAAATTAATTAAATACTTGCCAATAATATCATCGCCAACACTACCAACAAATCCAACTCTACCGCCTAAATATGAAATACCTAAGCACACATTTAATGGAGCTCCACCAGGATATCTTGAATATTTCATTACTCCATTTTCTTCTTCACCAATTAAATCGGCTAGGATTTCACCAATACATAAAATCATTATAATCCTCCTAGGCTGTTTCACCTATAACAAACTCTGATGGAATATATTCAATTTGATTTGTTTCTTTATTATCAATACGTAAAAGTAAAACACGGACTAATTCCCTAGCAATTTCATCTACACGTTGTTTAACAACAGTAAATTTTGGTTCAGGAATTAAATCATTTAATACACCATCAAAGCTAACAATTTTTACTTTTTCAGGTACGTTAATACCTTTTTCTAAATATGTTTGATAGCAAGCGTTAGCAAATAAATCTGATGCTGTAAACAATCCATCAATTTCTTTATGAGAATCAATGAATGCTTTTGCAATCATTTTTTCTTCACCATGCAACATTAAATCATAATAATAAATTGAAGGATTACCTGTTTCTTTACAGAAATCCTCATATGCTAAAAATCTTTTATTTGTTTCTGATGGAGTTGCTGCTTTACCACCAATAAAAGCGATATTTTTACATCCTTCTTTTTTAAGATAATATAAAGCTTTTTTACTTGCTTCATAGTTATCACTTGTTATACAAGGAACACCATCTATATGTCTATCTAAAGTAACAATTGGAAGTTTACTAAAATCCATTTGATATTGATAATAAGTAATATAAATTATTCCATCCACTTGGCCTGTTGGAATCATATTTAAAAGTTTAATTTCTTTTTCAGGATTTCCCTGTGAATTAACCAATAATAAACGATAACCTTTTTTATATAATTCATCTTCCAAAAAATGAGCTATTCTACTAAAAAATGGGTGGCTAATAGTAGGAATAAAAAGACCAATAGTTTTTGAATTTTTTGCTTTTAGATTTTTACCTAATTGGTTAGGTGTATAATTCAATTCTTCAATTGCTTTATTAACTTTTTCTAAAGCTTCCTGACTAACATATCCTTTTTTATTAATAACTCTAGATACGGTTGTTGTACCTACTCCTGCAAGTTTTGCAACATCATGTATAGACGCCATAATACCACTCCTTTAAACAGCAATATAAGGGGGATTAAAAAATCCTCCTTATATTTATTATAATACTTTTTAAATATAAGTTAAATCGACAATTATTTTAAATTTGTTCGACTTTTTAAATTATATTATTCAACTTCTGAATCAGTATTTTCTTCTGAAGAATCTTCTGTAACTAGGTTGATTGCAAGTGTCCATGGAAGAGAAACTTCTTCTCTTTCTTCGACATCTGGAAGCTTAGATTCAAGAACTACATCTACCTTTGATGCAAAATCCACTTCAGCTTCATAATAGAAGTTGATATCATCAAAGAACGCAACAGTCCATCCGCCTTCCATTACTGCATCTTCAATTACAACATACATTTCAGAACCTAAGTAAGCACTCAAATCATAATAATAGCTATTCATTGTAGCCAAACGACAACCATTACCTAGTGATGGGAATGCTACATCAGCAAAATTAGGATTATCGAATTCACAAATCTTTGTGCCATCTGCTAAATAAACATTTAATTTAGCTGCTTTACCACCTAGCTTGAATGAAATCATACCAGTTCCAGATAAAGAGAAGTTTTCACTCTTATAAGAGTATCCCGCTGGTTCACTTCCTGTAGCTGTCCAACCATCGAAATGGTAATTACCACCTTGGTTTAAGCTAATTTCTTCACCCCAGAATGTTGCATTTGAAGTAACTGGATTTTCAGCAATTTCATCACCAGTAAGTAAAGTCCAACCAGCCATAGAACCAGCTTCAAAATCACCATTTGTAATATTATTTGTACTCTTAATTACTAACGTAAATGATTTTTCAACACTTAAATCACCATGAGTTGCACCATAGTAAATAACATAAGTTCCTTTATTTGATAAATCAAATGTATCAAATCCTGTAGTAAATTCTTCTTCTCCATAAACCACTTTATTAATTACTGGCGTAACAGTTTCTTCACCATATTTAATTACAACATCTGCTAATAGTGTATTTAAATCAAATGAATCAGTTACTGACATAGAAACACTTGCTGCTTCTTGTGAAACAATCAATGTTTCAATTGGGAATAAGTATTCATACTTTTCATAGTAATTTCTTAAATGTAATAAAGAATTATATGAATCTGTATATGTTTCAACAATTGAAGTATTTATTAATGATGGTTACTCTACTCTTTCAACTAATGTATATCCGGATTTAAATGATGATAGAATTGAATT
>JAILGR010000188.1 GCA_024696565.1 Acholeplasmatales bacterium
CATACAAGCTTTGGTAATTTTATTTTTTCAAAAATAAATCCACCTAATATTCCAAAAGTAAAAACAATAAATAAAGATAAAAATATATTCATAATTCCTCCTTAAATAATAAAAAAAGCTGATTTATCCATGACAAAAAAATCATAGACGTCATCAGCTTAAATAAGCGGTTTAGCAATTTTGCAAGGGAGACAATCATTCCCTACAAAAATAATTATACTATTAAATTAAATAATAATAAATACTTGATTCAAACATTTATTAAAGTAAAAGAAAAAAGGATTAATACATTGTATCAATCCTATTTGTTCTATAATGGAGGACCCGATCGGATTCGAACCAACGATCAGGCAGTTGCAGTGCCGTGCCTTACCACTTGGCTACGGGTCCATAATTCGTAAACATTTATATTATATATAAACACAATTTCAAAGTCAAATCATATTTTATCAATTTTATATTTTTGGCACTCTACTATTGACAGTGCCAATTATTGCGAATATAATATAATTGAAGCCTGAATAAAAGGCTAGAAAGGGTGATGATTATGCAATATAACAATCAAAATGAAAATGAGAATGAGAATGTATTAGAAAAATATGGACGTGATATTGTAAGCCTAGCCAGAGAAGGTAAAATAGATCCTGTTATTGGCCGTGATGAAGAGATTCGTAGGATTATCAAAATCCTTTCAAGGAAAACTAAAAATAATCCTGTATTAATCGGTGAACCAGGTGTTGGTAAAACCGCTATAATCGAAGGACTTGCAAAAAGAATCGTTGCAAACGATGTTCCTACTTCTCTAAAAGATAAAACTATCTTTGAATTAGATATGGGAGCATTAGTAGCCGGAGCTAAATTCCGTGGTGAATTTGAAGAGAGATTAAAAGCTGTATTAAATAAGGTTAGAGAATCTGAAGGTAAAATTATTATGTTTATCGATGAAATTCACTTAATTGTTGGTGCTGGTAAGGCAGATGGTGCCCTAGATGCTTCTAATATGCTAAAGCCAATGTTAGCAAGAGGTGAATTACATTGTATTGGTGCTACTACTTTAAAAGAATATAGAGAATATATTGAAAAAGATAGTGCATTAGAAAGACGTTTCCAAAAAGTATTAGTTCAACAGCCAAGTGTCGAAGATACTATTTCGATTTTACGTGGTATTAAAGAAAGATTTGAATTACATCATGGTGTAACTATCCAAGATAATGCCATAGTTGCTGCGGCAACCTTATCTAATAGATATATTACAGATAGATTCTTACCTGATAAGGCTATTGATTTAATTGATGAAGCTTGTGCTTCTTGTCGTATGGAAATAGACTCAAAGCCAGCTGAATTAGATGACTTAGATAGAAAAATATTACAACTTCGTATTGAGGAAACAGCCTTAAAGAAAGAAACAGATGATATATCTAAAAAGAGATTACAAGATATTGAATTAGAACTTAATGACCTTGAGGGAAAAGCTAAGGAATTAACTACTAAATGGCAAGAGGAAAAGCAAGAAATTCAAATTTATAAAGATGTTAAAAAAGAACTTGAAGATAAAAAATTTGAATTAGAAAAAGCCTTCAATGAAGGCAATTATAAAAAAGCTTCTGAATTACAATATTCTATAATACCTAAGCTTGAAGCTAAAATTAAAGAATATCAAGAAAAACAATCTGATAATAATTTATTATCTGAATCTGTTAATGAAGAGGAAGTTGCTGAAGTTGTATCTAAATGGACTAATATTCCAATTTCCAAGCTTATGCAAGGAGAAAGAGAAAAAATATTAGCTTTGGAAGAAACATTAAAAAATAGAGTTATTGGCCAAGATGAAGCTGTAAAACTTGTATCTGATGCCATTATTAGACAAAGAGCAGGTATAAAAGATGAAAATAAACCAATTGGTTCATTCTTATTCTTAGGCCCTACTGGTGTTGGTAAAACCGAATTAGCTAAAGCTTTAGCTGAAGCCCTATTTGATTCAGAAACACATATAGTTAGATTAGATATGTCTGAATATATGGAACAATATTCTGTATCAAAATTAATAGGTTCTGCTCCTGGTTATGTAGGATATGAAGAAGGTGGTCAGTTAACTGAAAAAGTTAGACGAAACCCTTATTCTATTGTCTTATTTGATGAAATTGAAAAAGCTCATCATGATGTATTTAATATTTTACTTCAAATATTAGATGATGGTAGATTAACAGATTCTCAAGGACGTACAGTAGATTTCAAAAACACAATCATTATAATGACATCTAATATTGGTTCTGAAGTATTATTATCTGATTCTTCTACTAAAGATTCTGAAATGAAACAAATATTAAAACAATATTTTAAACCAGAATTCTTAAACCGTATTGATGAAATCATTACATTTAATCCATTAAATAAAGATATTCAATTAAAGATTGTATCTAAGATGTTAAAGAATCTAGATTATAGATTAATAGCTCAAGGTATTAATATTACATATACTGATAGTCTAAAGAAATATATTCTAGATCAATCATTTGATGAAGTTTATGGCGCAAGACCAATTAAACGTTTCATTACAAATCAAATTGAAACATTCTTAGCTATGAAGATTATCAAAGGTGAAATTAAGCCAAACACTCCATATGTTCTAGATGCATGTAACAATGAAGTAAGATTACTTCTAAAATAACAAAACAAAGGACCAAATAATGGTCCTTTTTGTTTTATTATAATTCTTCTTTTAATTCTTCAGTAATTTCTTCTTTTTTAGAAGCATTTTCTTTTTTAGCATTAATACCTAACACAATTATAGTAAAGATAGAAAATCCCAATAAAACAATTCCAACAATAGCTACATATGGATCAGCATTACAAAATTGCCAAATCATATCTGGGTTTTTTTCAAAGTCATAAAGGGAATGTGTATAAAAGCCAATATGGCATACCACAAAAACATATGCAGAAATTAAAATTAATACTAATGAAATCCCAATTGATACTCCTATTCTTGTTTTTTTATGTGGAATAAGACTTAAAAACACTGAGAAAAATCCCACCATAGATACATATAAAAAAGAATAAACCAAAGTCATAATAAGCTTCCAAGTTCCAAGGGAACTAGAAATACCAATTAATCTAATAAGACAAGCAAGTAGCAAAACCGCAAAAGCTACAACAAACATTGTAATCATATAATAAAACCTTGATTTACAATTCCAACTAAATAAAATTTTATCTTTCATTTTTCATTCTCCTCCCAGTTTTGTATTATACTACCATTATTAAAAATGTAAAGAAAAATGACCAACAAATGTTGGTCATATAAATTACCATATGATAATTCTTTTTTCTTTTGGTATATACATTAAATCAGTATCTTTTACATCAAATGCTTCATACCATTCATCAAAGTTTCTAACTTGAATATTTGCTCTTAACTCAGCAGGAGAATGAACATCACTCTTTAATAATAATTGAATGTATTCTTCTTTTGCTTTTAAGCACCATACTCTAGCCCAGTTTTTAAAGTAAGCTTTAAAATCAGGTTTATCTAAAGTATGCATAATCGCTAAAGTAACAGCCATACCACCATTATCAGCTATATTTTCAGAAACAACTAATTCACCATTAACTTGTGAGCCATGGAATGGAATTCCATCCCATTGCAAAATCATATCCTTAGTTAGAGCTTTAAATGATTCAAAGTCTTTTTCACTCCACCAATTACTAATATTACCATTTTCATCAAAATGAGCGCCATTATTATCAAAAGCATGAGAAATCTCATGAGCTATAACAGCACCAATACCACCTAAATTTTCAGATACTGATTGTTTAATTGAATAGAATGGTTTTTGTAAAATAGCGGCAGGGAAAGTAATATCATTAGAAGTTGGGTTATAACATGCGTTTACCATATGACCTGGCATAACCCATTTAGTTCTATTAACTACTTGATTTAATTCTTCTAAATTATGATTAATCATTTCTTTTGTTAATTTACTTATAGCATCAAAATATGATTCTTCTTCAGTTATAGCTAATTTAGTATAGAATTCATCAACCTTATCTGGATAACCCATCTTTATTACAATTGTTGATAATTTTTTAATTGCTTTTTCTTTAGTAGCTTCTTCTAAGAATGTATTTTTAGCCATTCTTTCTTTATATGTTTCAATAATCTTTTTAACTAATGAAATAACATCAGCTTTAGCTTCTTCACCAAAATATTTTCTACCATAATATAGACCAATTGGTTCAGAATAATATTTAGATGCCATTTGATATGCTTGTTTTTCTAATTCTGGTTCTTTATTAATACCAACTAATGCTCTTCTAAATAGACCTGCATTACTTGCTAAATCTAATGATAATACTTGAGATGCTTGTAATAAGCATTTGACATAAGCATAATGCTTAAACATATCAAAGTTTTCTAAATTAAAATATGTATTAAATTCCTTAATAGCCCTTGGATCATATACGATAATTGTATCTGGAGTATTAGCTCCATAAATAGTTTTTAATACCCCTTCAAAATCAAAAGGCTTTAAAGATTCTACTACATCTTTTAAAGGAGTAGGATTATAGTTATTAACATAATCTGCCCATTCAACTCTACTCTTAACAGCTTTAGCAACTAACTTATCAAAAGCTAAGGTATCAGCTAAATATAAATCTTGTTCTTCTTTAGTTAAGTTTGTTTTAGCTAAAGCATTTTTAGCCATTTGACTGTAAATACCAATTAATTGATTATAAGTAGCTTCATCATTATAATACTGTGTATCTGGTAAAATAATAGATGGTCCTAAAATAATAAATGAATGTTTAGTTGCATCTTGCATATCAACATCTACACCTAAGCTAATAGGCAATTCTACATTAGCTAACATTAATTCATAAGCCATTTTATTTAGATCATTAATATCTTTTAAACCTTTAATCTTATCTAATAAAGGTAAGGCTGGTTTTATTCCTAATTCATTTCTTTTTTCAGTATCTAATACCTTTTTATATAAAGAAATTGCATATTCCATTTCCTTAATATCAGTTTTTAATTTTCCTAAACTAAAATCCTTAAATTCTTTCATCATTAAGGCTTCAACTTCTTGATCTAAAACTGAAAAACCACCAGTTGTAGGTCTATCATCAGGAATTACTGCAGTCTCTAACCACTCTCCGTTTACTGCCATATATAAATTATCTTGAATACGTACTTTTTCCATAAAAATACCTCCTAGTTTGTATTATACAAAAAAAATAAAGGGAATAAAATCCCTTTTATTTTAAAGAAACTATGTATTGCAAATTACAATGGTAGGAAACCAATAATTGCTAAAACTGCAAAAATTACAAATAATATTTGTAAAACTAACTTGAATTTTTTGTTTAGTTTTGCACTAGATAACCACATCCAGCCAAATACTAAAGCAATAACAGTTAAAATGATACAAGCAACCATTTTTACTGTGCCTAGTGGCCCTGCAATTCCAGGAATCCAATGTAAGCACCATGCTAAACCTGCAGCAAATAATGCCACAAACGCAAGCAGTCCAACAAACCACATTAATCCGCCTTTTTTCATGTTCAAAACCTCCAATAAATATTATAGTATTTTCTATATAAAAGACAAGTTATCTTTTCTCTAAAACTCTCATTTTAGCTGAATGAGCACGGTTGTTTTCAGCTAATTCTTCTTCTGATGCCACAATAGGTTTATGAGAGATTAACTCAAAAGGAGCTTCTACACCAATAACAGGTACACCCTTTGGAATATCTACTGTACTTCTTTCTTTAAATACTGTTTTACATATTCTATCTTCTAATGAATGGAAGGTAATAACTACCGCTCTTCCTTTTGGATTTAACATATCTAGGGCATCATTAATTGATACTTCAAATACTCTTAATTCATCATTTACAGCAATTCTTAAAGCTTGAAATATTTGTTTAGCTGGATGTCCTTTTTTATTTAATACCTTTTGTGGAAGAGCACTTTTAATAACATTTACTAATTCAAAAGTTGTTTCAATAGGCTTTTTAATTCTTTCTCTTTCAATAGCTCTAGCTATTTGTTTAGAATTAGGATCTTCACCATATCTTGTAAATATACGTAATAGGTCATTAAAATCCCAAGTGTTAACAATAGTTTTAGCATCAAGAGCTTGTTCTTGATTCATACGCATATCTAGCGGAGCATCATAATTATAAGAAAAGCCTCTTTCAGGGATATCAAATTGAAAGGAAGATACACCTAAATCATATAATATACCATCTATTTTATTTACACCTCTAGATTCTAATTCTTTTTTTAAATCCTTAAAATTAGCTTTAATAAAAGTATAATTAGAACCAACAGGATCTAGGACCTCTTTACTTCTTAAAAAGGCATAAGAATCCTGATCAAAGCAATATAGGTGTCCAGTAGTTAATCTTTTAAGTATTTCTTTAGAATGTCCACCACCACCAGTAGTAGCATCTACATAAATACCATCTTCTTTTATATTTAAGGCTTCAATAGCCTCATTTTTTAACACACTCTTATGGATATACATATAGATTTCCTTTCAATTTAAGATAATTCAATTTTAACACTCTTTTATATTTTTTCAAGTATCACAATAAATAGAAAATAGGCTCCCCTGGAGCCCATTTCTATAAATAATTTAATTTTAAAATTATTCTTCTGTCTTCTCTGCCTTAGGAGCTACAACTTGCTTTCCTTTATAGAAACCACAATTTGAACATACTCTATGAGCTAATGTTAATTCTCCGCAGTTAGGACAAGTAATCATTCCTGGAACATTTAAAGCTAAATGAGAACGTCTAACTCTCTTCTTCATCTTTGATGTTCTTCTGAAAGGTACTGCCATTTAAATTACCTCCTATAATAAATCTTTTAGGGATGCGAATGCAGGATTAATTTTATCTTCTTCTTCATCTTCTTCAATATCAGATTCAAATTCCTCTTCTGTGTAAGCCATAGGCTTTTCACATAAAATATTAGTTAAAACAGCTTCTTTAGTATTTAATGTCATACCTTCAATTATAAATGCATCATCAATTGAATCATCAGTAGTGAATAATTCTTCTACCTCTGTATCAATTGGATAAGATACATCTTTTAAAGATACGGAATCTTCTAAAACTAAATCAACATGAATTTGAATTTTTATTAAATATGTATCTATTCCTCTTTCTTTAATAAGATAAGAAACAGAAACTAATGATGAAGATTTTATGTCCTCGAATCCATTTAATTCTTTTGATAAATCTAATTCTTCTTCAAAAGAATATGGGAAGGATAGCTTCCTTAATTGAGCTAGTGTTAACTGCATAAAAATCACCCCAGCATTGAATATTATACTGAATAGGTAAATCAAAGTCAAGGAAAAAATCGTTTTGTTTCATACATTATAAAAAGGAGTAGATGACTACTCCTTATCAGTACCAAATTTAAGTTCCATATCAACTAATCCCTCATAAAAATCATCTTCATGAGTAACTAATATTACAGAACCAGGAAACTTATCAATTGATTCCCAAAGTTCAGCTTTTGACATTACATCTAAATGATTTGTTGGCTCATCAAATATTAAAATATTACTTTTTTTCATAGTCATCAAAGCTAATCTAACTTTAGTTTGTTGACCACCAGATAAACTAGACATCGGTCTTGTAGCTAAATCACCTTTAATACCAGCAGTTGCAAGAACACTTCTTAATTCACCATCAGTTTTCATATGATAATAATATCTTAAATATTCTATTGGTGTTGTAATATCATCATATTTTTCTTCTTGAGCAAAATAATTTAAATCCGCACTAGGATTCCAAACATATCTTCCACCTAAGGCAGGGATTATGCCCATAATAGTTTTTAATATTGTTGATTTACCTACACCATTATGACCTAATATTGCAATCTTTTGATTTTGTTTCATTAAGAAATTTAAATTCTCTAATACAACTTTATCTTTGTATCCAACAGTTAAATTATCAAGCTTTAATACTTCTTGACCAAGACCTTTAGAAAAAGGGAATGTTAGATGCATAGGTTCATGATTTTTAGGTTTTTCTAAGACCTCTATACGTTCTAACATCTTTCTTCTTGATTGGGCTTGTTTAGTTGTTGTAGCTCTAACAATATTCTTTTGAATAAATTCTTGAGTTCTTTTAATAAAAGCTTGTTGATTAACATAAGCTTTTTCATATTGAGAATCTCTTAATTCTTTTTCTTTTAAGAATGTATCATATGGCATATTATATCTAGTTAATACTTTATTAGATAAATTATAAACCACTTCTCCAATCGCTCTTAAAAAGCCCTCATCATGACTTATTACAACAAAAGCTTTAGGAAAGCTTTTTAAATAATCAGCTAACCATTCAATATGGCTAACATCTAAAAAGTTAGTTGGCTCATCCATAAGTAAGACATCAGGAGCTTCAAGTAATTGTTTAGCTAAATATACCTTAGCTCTTTGACCACCAGATAGAGTTGATAATTTAGTATCCATTCCATATTCTTTAATACCTAAGCCATTAATCATATTACCAATAGTTGAATTCATAGCATAAAAATTTGCTTTATCAAGTTCATCTTGAATTGCCTGAGCATAATTTAAATATTTTTCATATTCATATTCTTTGCATGTAGCAAGCATATCATAATATGAATTCATTAACTTTTCTTTTTCAAGTAATGGTTTAAAAACCTCACTAATATAATCAATAATAGATACATCTTGGTTAACCTTTAGATGCTGATCTAAATATGCAAATGAAACACCATTCATCCATTCTATTTTACCTGAATCAGGAATTAAATTTTTAGCAATTAAATTCATAAATGTTGATTTGCCAGTCCCATTATCTCCTACTAAAACGATATGGTCTTTTTGTAAGATTCTAAATGAGACATTGTTAAACAAATCTTTGTCACTATATTTAAAGCGAATGCCCTCTACTTCTAGTAATCCACCCATAGAGTAACACCTCCTTTTTAAAAATATATGCCTAAGTGACTTAGGCATATATATTCATTATTTCTTTTCGTTATTGAACTTAACCATCATAGAGATAAAGTCATCAACAGATACAGTAACTTGTTCTTTCTTACTATACTCTCTATATGTAATAGTTCCGTTTTGAACCTCATTATCACCAATAACTAATTGGTATGGAATCTTCTTCATTTGAGCTTCTCTAATCTTATAACCTAACTTTTCTTCTCTATCATCTAGCTTAACTCTAATCTTATTCTTCTTTAGTTTAGCTACTAATTCTTTAGCATATTCTAAATGGAATTGGTTATTTACAGGAATAACCATAGTTTGACATGGAGCTAACCAGATAGGTAAAATACCTTTTGTCTCTTCTAATAAGAAGGCAACAAATCTATCCATAGAACCTAAAATTGCTCTATGAATAACTACCGGACGAACCTTTTGGTTATTTTGATCAATATAAGTTAATTCAAATCTTTCTGGTAATTGATAGTCTAACTGAATAGTAGATAGTGTTACATCGTGACCAATCGCACTTCTAACTTGTACATCTAGCTTAGGACCGTAGAATGCAGCTTCACCTTCAGCTTCATAATAATCTACTCCTAATTCTTTTAATACTTCTCTTAATTCAGCTTCACTCTTTTCCCAAAGCTCATCATTACCAAAATATTTTTCAGTATTATTTTTATCTCTTAATGATAAACGGAACTTATAATTTTTAAATCCAAAATCATTATATACGTCTAATATTAATTTAGTTACACTCTTAAATTCTTGTGCAATTTGATCTGGTCTACAGAAAATATGAGAGTCATTTTGAGAGAAGGCTCTTGTTCTTTCAATACCAGTTAAGGCACCTGATGCCTCATATCTAAAGTCGTTTGCAATTTCAGCAATTCTAACTGGTAAATCTCTATATGAATGTGGTTTTGATCTAAACATAACCATATGGTGAGGACAGTTCATAGGTCTTAATACATATGCCTCTTCATCCATTTCCATTGCAGGGAACATATCATCTTTATAATGAGCCCAGTGACCAGATGTTTTATATAATTCAACATTACCTAAAGATGGAGTCATAACATGCATATAGTCAAGATCATATTCTTTATCCATAATATAATCACATAATAATCTTCTTACGATAAATCCATTAGGTAACCACATTGGTAATCCTCTACCTACTAAATCATCAAACATGAAGATTTGCATATCCTTACCAAGTTTTCTATGGTCTCTTTGTTTTCTATCTTCTAATACTGCTAAATGAGCCTCTAAAGCTTCCTTTGTTGGCCAACAAGTACCATAAATACGAGTTAAAACATCATTTTTAAAATCGCCTCTCCAGTATGCACCAGCAACTGATAAAAGCTTAAAATTCTTAATCATACCTGTTGAAATAACATGAGGTCCTCTACAAACATCAGCATATTCACCTTGTTCATAAATACCAACATATTCATCATCAATAGCATCAATTAATTCACATTTATATTTATCAGAAGCAAATTTAGCTTTTGCTTCTTCTTTCTTTAACATATAGTGATTAATAGCTAAATTTTCTTTAACTATTTTTTGCATTTCTGCTTCAATTTTAGCTAAATCATCATTAGTTAATGCTACAGGAACCGCAAAATCATAATAGAATCCTTCTTCAATCGCAGGTCCTACACCATACTTAGTTCCTTTATATAATCTTCCCATAGCTTGTGCCATTAAGTGAGCACAAGAGTGGTTAATAACCTCAAAAGCTTCTTCATCATCAAAAGTAACTAATTCAAGCTTACAATCTTTTGTAATAGGTGTTTTTAAGTCAACTAGCTTTCCATCTATTTTACCTACTACACACTTCTTTGCTAATGAAGTTGATAATTGTTTTGCAACCTCAATAACTAATTTTCCTTCTTCAACTTGAATACTACTTCCATCTTTTAGTATTACATTAATCATAATTATAATCCTCCTTATCTATAATAAAAAAAGTCCTTAAAGCTTACGCTCTAAGGACGAATTACCGTGGTACCACCTTAGTTCAGTTAAAAAAACTGCACTTAATTAAATTCCTTAACGCGGAAAACGGATTGGCATTACCCATCATCTCCAAGGTAGTAACATAAAGGTTTCTTTAGGCATTTTCACCAACTAGCCCTCTCTATAAAGAAATTATCTTTATATCTTGTCCTTCTCATCGACAAAGATATTATACTTTATTCGTTTATATTTTTCAAATGTTTTTTATCTTTTATACTTTTTAGAATCGCCCATGTTTAAAGATACTAATATAGATGTCATTCTATTAGTAATTCTTGAGGCTTTAATCTGAGAAGCTGGAGAACCATCTATAGATAGATGTTCTTCTAAAGCTTTTGGACCAAGATTTGATGAAGCATATAGTGGTAATTCTGCCATCATTCTGTAATTAATTACTGGCCCTAGGATTTCATCCCTTACCCAAGGAGTAATATTTTCAGATCCTATATCATCTAACATTAATACATCAATAGATTTTAACATATTAATTAATTCTTCAAATCTAGTCGTTCCCATTGCATTTTTTAAATCTAAAACCAAATCAGGAAAATAAATAAGTAAAGATTTTTTACCTATCTTGGCATATTCATTAGCAATAACTGATAAAGTAAATGTTTTACCAATAGAAGCTGTTCCATATAAGTATAACCCTTTACAAAAAGTATCACTTTTAATACCTTCTATCATATGCTTATAGATTTTCTTTCTTGATTCTCCTACTGCATCAAAATCTTCAATAGAAGCATCTAATATTCTCCTTGGTAAATATAATGTATTTATTAAAGAATTATTCTTTGCTTCAACTTCTTTTTTATATTTACAAGGAGTTGCTACAAATTGATTATTAACAAATTCAGTATAATGGCCAACCTCTGTATTTTTGCAATAATCTAAGCCTTTACAATCAAGACAATTTTTCTTTTGTTCTAAGCAAATAAAAAAATCATTTACATTATTAATATTAACATTTTGATTAGGAAATTCTTTTTGAATCTCTTCAATGAATTCTAAAACTGCTTTTGAATCAGTAGGCTTGAAATCAAACTTTTGCATTATAATTCCTCCCATACAACCTCAATATTATTACTTGAGTTATAGGCATCGTCTCTTTCTTTATTCTTTCTACTAGACTTAGACTGACCATTCTCTTTAACTGTAGTTATGTATTTAACTGCATCTTTAGTTGCTAAAACAGAATCAGAGATCCAAGAATCAGCAACTCTTTTAAAATATGTTACAGCAGGTAAGTCTCCACCTTTATCTCTTAATGTTTTAATAATCATACAATTAATAACACCACGAGGCAAAGTATTTTCTAATGCTTCATATATTTCATTTATAGTTCCTAAATAATTAGGTGGATAGTTTGGCGAAACTACATCTAAAATAGCGCTAGGTGATGCTTCATCTAGCCATGTTACTAAATTAGAATCACTACCTGTTTGAGTTTCTTTTTCAACTAATACAGGAGCATTCATTTTTCTTAAATAAACAAATAATGTATTAGCTTTCTTCTTTAATATACGATAATCAAATACTTGGTTTTTATTAATTGATTGTTCATATAAAGAAGCCATATTATG
>JAILGR010000053.1 GCA_024696565.1 Acholeplasmatales bacterium
GGTTTCTACAATTGGTAAGAGAATTGATGATTTAGACTTCTTAGATGATCCTAAGAAAAATTCAATTAAGATTGAAATTGATGCAACTTACTTACCAAATAATTATAAGAAAGTTGAGATTTCATCATTAGTTGATTTAATCAATTTCTTAGATTTAGATCTAAAGAATACAGCCGTTATGACAGATGCATTAGATACAGCTAAATTATTAAGATTTAATGACTCTCCTGCAACTGAATTTAATTATTCAGGTACATATTTATCATATTTCTATTTACATGAAATAGCCGGACTAATCTTAACTAAGGGTGTTGAAGATGCTATTGAAGTACCAGATGATGCTTATGAAGTGGGTAAATTATTTATTACTGAAAATGAAGCTAAATATATTATTTCTGCTCTAGATACATTAAGTTTAGACTTAAATAGCTTCTCATTTGATCCATCTTCATTAACAATTAGTGATTTAAAGAATGCTATCTTTGATGGTGATGGTAACACATTATCTAAGATCTTATTAACTAAGGCTGGTAAGGAATTAATGAATTCAGTTACATCACTTATCATTATAGAAAGTGATTATGAAGCCCTATATGGTAGAATTACTGGTAAGGCATTGTATGATTTCTTCAACGCTGTTGAATTGATGGGTGTAGTTAATTTAGATGATGATCCAGATATTGCAAACTTCAATTTGAACCAAACTGACGATGTGTTACATACAATTTCTATTTCATCTATTATTCGTTCTACATTAATTCAATATGTAAATATTGAAGCTAATGGTACTCATGTAGATCCATTAATGTATAACAATACTTCATTTGTTATAACTGCTAACGATAAAGATAATACAAATAGAAGTCAATTAACTCAATCTGAAACATATAATTTAATGCGTTCAATTAATTACTTAAGTGGTGGTACAGGTAAGGTATCTGATATCTCACTTGACATTGCTACTATTAAGGCATTAGGTGATGATGAAAGAGATATAGTATTATCAACAGAAATATTAAAGTATCAAGTATCTAAGATTTTACTAGACCTACCTTTAGTAGGATATAAAGATTTCTATACTGATGATATTGCATTAGTTGAGATTATTGATATTACAACTTTAGTAACTACACCAAATACTGAATTATTAACAAAAGCTCAAATCAATAAATATATTGAAGATCATGCTTAAAAATTAAATAGTAAAGGGAGTAAGAAATTACTCCTTTTATTATTTAGATAATAAAGATATTACAAAAATATCTTAAAATAAGCTTAATTTTACTAAAAATTTTGTTTTTTTTAAAGTTTAGTCTATTATTTTATATAAATCTTTGGTAAAATAAAAAAGGTTAAAATTAAGGAGTGAATAATATGATTAAAGTAAATGATTTAAAGAATGGTGTAGTCATTGAATATGATGGAAAATTAATGCAAATTATCGAATTCATGCACGTATTACAAAATAAGGTTGCATATGTTCGTGTAAAAATGAAGGACTTAAGAACTGGTACTGTTACTGAAACAGCATTAAAGGGTTCTGATTCAGCATTCAAAAGAGCATTTATTGACAAGAAGACCATGCAATATATCTATGCTGATGGTGCATCTTATGTATTCATGGATCAAGAAACTTATGAACAAGTTGAAATTCCTGCTGAAAGATTAGAATGGGAAAAGAATTTCTTAAAAGAAGGCATGGAAGTTCAAGTTCAATTCTATGGTACTGAAATTTTAAATATCGTTTTACCTGATAAGGTAGTAGTAAAAGTATCTACAGAACCTGCAGTAGCTGGTAATACTAAGACTAACAGCTTAAAAGATGCATTCTTAGAGTCTGGATTCTTAGTAAAAGTTCCTATGTTCATTGAAAATGATGAGGAAATTTTAGTATCTACTCTAACAGGCGAATACGTATCTCGTGCAAAGTAATATAGAATAGGCATCCAAGGATGCCTTTTTATTTTTCCCCATCTTGAAAAAAGATATGATTTTAATTATAATATAATATATAAGTATATCGAGGTATTCTAATGAGAAAATTTCAAAACGCATCAGAAACTGAAGATTTATTAGACGAGTTATTAGAAGGCATAGAACTTAATACTCAGGTAGAAGAAGTTACTCCTGAAAAGGAAGAAGAAAAAGGCGAAGAGGCTCCTAAGCCTGAACGTTTTGATAAAGAAACACTACCTGTTGTATTAGAAAGACTTGAAGCTGGATTAATTGGTTCACTACGTATTGCTAAAGATAAGAGTAATAAGCCTATTATTAAGGATAAAGATATCATTCAATTACGTAGACCAAACCGTCTATTACCAAAAGATTTCGTTTTCTATAAAATTGAAGATGAATATTTTTTAAGACGTATCATCAAGTTCAAAGAAGATGATATTTATGTTGCTGGTGATAATGAAAGAGAATACCATGTAATCCATAAAGAAAATATTATTGCTAAGGTTGTAGGAAGAGAAAGAGGTAAACATTTTACATCATTCTCATTTACAGCAAAGAATAATTTCTATACCTTCCGTAAAGTGAATTTAGCTTTCTTTAGACTTGGCAATAGAGTAAGAAGCTTCGAACAAGAACAAAATGCTGAATCCTTAGAAGCAGCAATGAAACTACAACAACAACAAGCTCAACAAGAGGCTCAAAAGGTAGAAGCACAAACTGTTATATCTGCTGATATCGACTTGGATTCTGATTTAGCTGCATTCTTAGATCCAGATGATTTAGTAAGAGAATTAAGAGAAGAAGCTAAAGAAGCTCAAAATACTGAAGAAGAAGTTATTTATGTTGATGAATATGGTAACGAGATAAAAGATTATAAGCCAGAACAAGAATCAGAAGATAAAGGTAAGTTTATGCAAGGTCCTTCAGACGAAGATGAATTTGAAGATGAAGAAGAACCTATAGAAGATGAAGAAGTTTCAGAATCTGAAGAAGAATAATAATGAGGATTTCACTATATTTGGTGAAATCTTTTTTTATTTGCT
Source organism: Acholeplasmatales bacterium (assembly GCA_024696565.1). Classification (GTDB taxonomy): domain Bacteria; phylum Bacillota_I; class Bacilli_A; order Acholeplasmatales; family Anaeroplasmataceae; genus Anaeroplasma. Next base: position 3,000 of record JAILGR010000053.1, read on the forward strand.
TTTTTTATAGATATAAAATAAAATTTCGAGTACTAATCTAGTTTTTTTTACCATATTATCTAATCAAACAAGAAATATTATAAATTATT
>JAILGR010000105.1 GCA_024696565.1 Acholeplasmatales bacterium
GATAATTATTATGACTAAAAAGAAAAAATACCCACTAGATAAGTTTTGGTATTTAAGGGATATTACTCACGTTTCTTTTGTTGATGATAAAACGATGGAAATGTTAGCTAAATTATTAGAAATGAAACTAAAAATTGAAGACGATTTTTATGTTTTTATTTGATTTTTTATTTTATCAAAGAAAGTAAGTTTCTTTCACTTTTAAATAAAATTGATTTATGGTATCATTGTGTAGGTGATTGGTATGTATGGTTACATTAAGGGAATAGTTACTAAAGTAACGCCTAAATATATTATTCAAGAAAATAATGGCATTGGTTATATTTTAATAGTTCCAAATCCATATAGCTTTGAGGTTAATAAGGAGTATATGATTTATACTTATTATCATGTTAGAGAAGATTCAATTGAGTTATATGGCTTTATGGAAGAAGATGAAAAAGAATTATTTTTAAAACTTATTTCTGTTTCAGGAATTGGACCTAAGAGTGCTTTATCGATTTTAGCTTCAGGTACAGTTAAAGAAATTATTAGGGCAATTGAAACTAGAAATGACGCATATTTAAGAAAATTCCCTGGAATTGGCCAAAAGGCAAGCCAACAAATTATTTTAGATTTAAAAGGCAAATTGAATTTTGCTTTAGAAGATTTTAGTACTAAATCAAATTCTAAGCTTGATGATGTTGAAGAAGCATTAGTATCTTTAGGCTATAATAAAAAAGAATTAAAGAAATATTTAGCTAAGCTAGATCCAAATAAGGATACAAAAGAATTGATTAAGGATGCATTGCAAATGTTAGCAAAGATGTAGGTGTCATATGGAAAAAAACTATGAAGAAAGAATTGTAGATCCAAATATCCATAATGGTGATGAAGAAAAAGATTTATCACTTAGACCACAAACATTAGATGATTATGTTGGTCAAAAGGAAGCAAAAGAGATGCTAAGTGTCTATATCCAAGCTGCCAAAATGCGTAATGAAGCTTTAGATCATTGCCTATTTTATGGTCCTCCTGGTTTAGGTAAGACAACATTAGCTCAAATTGTTGCTAATGAACTTGGAGTAGGTATAAAGATTATTTCTGGCCCTTCAGTTGAAAGAAGTGGCGATTTAGCAGCTGTACTTTCAACATTAAACGAGGGGGATGTTTTATTTATTGATGAAATTCATAGACTTCCTAGATATTGTGAAGAAGTTTTATATTCAGCAATGGAAGATTATGTTTTAGATATTATGGTTGGAAAGGATAGCCAAACTAGAAGTATTAGAATTGAATTACCGCCATTCACTTTGATTGGCGCAACAACTAGATTTGGTGATTTATCTGCCCCACTTAGAGATCGTTTTGGGGTTGTTTTGAGATTGAATTATTATACAATAGATGAGCTTGAATCTATTATTACAAGAACAGCATCTGTTTTAGAATCTAAAATAGATTTAGAGGCATCAATGGAATTAGCATCAAGATCTAGAGGAACTCCTCGTATAGCGAATAGATTATTTAGAAGAGTAAGGGATTTTGCTGATGTTAGAAATGATGGAGTAGTATCTATTGATATTTGTAAAGAAGCATTAAAAAAATTAGGTATTGATAAGAATGGATTAGATTATACAGATTATAGATACTTAAGGGCGATTGTAGAAGTATTTAATGGCGGTCCTGTTGGAGTTGAGTCATTAGCGGCTACTATTTCTGAAGAGGTATCTACTATTGAGGATGTATATGAACCATATTTGCTTCAAGAAGGATATATTAAAAGAAGTAACAGGGGAAGAATTGCTACAGAAAAAGCATATGAAACCCTTGGGGTTAAGTTTTATAAGGGGATTTTTGCATGATTTTAACTAAGGATTATGATTATTATTTACCAGAGGAATTAATTGCTCAAACACCATTAACTAATAGAGTTTCTTCTAGATTAATGGTTTTAGATAGAGATAAAAAGACAGTAGAGCATAAGCACTTTAGTGATATTATTGATTATCTAGATTCTAATGATGTTTTAGTATTGAATGATACTAAAGTTATTCCAGCTAGATTAATTGGTCAAAGAGAATCTGGTGGATTAACAGAAGTATTATTATTGAAAGATTTAGGAAATAATGTATGGCAAACTTTAGCAAAGCCACAAAGAAAGGTTCATATTGGTTCTATTGTTACATTTGGTGATGGAAGCCTAAAAGCTAAATGCATAAAGAAAGAAGATATGGGAATTTGTGAATTTGAATTAATTTATGATGGTATTTTAGTTGAAATATTAGATAAGTTAGGACAAATGCCACTACCACCATATATTCATGAGAAGCTAGAAGATAAAGATAGATACCAAACAGTTTATGCTAAACACCCAGGTAGTGCAGCAGCTCCTACTGCCGGCTTACATTTTACTACTGAATTATTAGAAAAAATAAAAGCTAAGGGTGTTGAACTAATTTATATTACATTAAATGTAGGACTTGGTACATTC
>JAILGR010000122.1 GCA_024696565.1 Acholeplasmatales bacterium
AGAAAGCTCAGGAAAATACATCTAGAGAAGATGATATGAGAGAAGAAGTGTCATGATTAAAAAAGAGATAAGGCCAGTATGGCCTTTTCTTTATATTGTCGTGAAAAGAAAAAGATAAGAGCGTATAATTAAAACGTACGAGGTGTTTTATGAAAAATTATACAAAAATTGAAACAAAATTCATTGATGAAATTCAATCAGAAGTAACAATCTATAAGCACAATAAAAGTGGTGCTAGAGTTTGTACTATTAAAAACGATGACAACAATAAGGTATTCTCTATTGGCTTTCGTACACCACCTATTAATGATTGTGGTCTAACTCATATTTTAGAGCACTCAGTACTTTGTGGTTCTAAAGCTTTCCCTGTAAAGGATCCTTTTGTTGAATTATTAAAAAGCTCACTAAATACTTTTTTAAATGCTATGACATATTCTGATAAAACAGTTTATCCTGTAGCTAGCCAAAATTTGGCCGATTTTAAGAATTTGATGCATATCTATATGGATGCTGTATTCTATCCACAAATTTATGCTCATGAAGAAATTTTTAAGCAAGAAGGATGGCATTATCATTTAGAGAAGAAAGAAGATCCAATTACAATTAATGGTGTTGTATATAATGAAATGAAGGGTGCATTTTCAAACCCATTCCAAATTTTATTTTCAAAAGTAGAACAACATCTTTTACCAGATACTGCTTATCAATATGAATCTGGTGGAGATCCAAAATATATTCCAGAATTGGATTATGAAACATTTAAGAGTTTCCATCAAAAATTCTATCATCCATCTAACTGTTATATTCATCTATATGGTAATTTAGATATGGAAGAAAGACTTGAATGGTTAGATAAGGAATATTTATCTAAATTTGATAAGATTGATTTTGATACAAGATTAACTTATCAAAAACCATTTGAAAAGCCAGTATATCATACTGAATATTATCCTATTACAAAGGGTGATACTAAAGAAAATAAAACTATGTTAACTTATAGTGTTGCCTTCCCTACTACATTTGATAATAAATTAATTATTGCAACAGCTATTTTAATGAAGGCTTTATTTGATGTTCCAGGAGCACCATTAAAGCAAACATTAATTGATGCAAAGATTGGTCAAGATATTGAATCAATATTTGAAGATGGACTATTACAACCATTACTTGGTGTTGTATGCGTTAATGCCAATGAAGAAGATGAAGCTAAATTCATTAAGATTATTGATGATGAATTAACTAAATTAGTTAAAGAAGGTTTGGATAAAGAAGCATTATTATCATTATTAAATAATGCTGAATTCAAGGCTAGAGAAAGAGCATTCTCATCTAGATTTCCTCAAGGATTAGGTATTTGTCTAAATATGTATGATTCTTGGCTATATGATGATGAAAAACCATTCACTAAGCTAGAAAGAATTAAATATTATCAAGAATTAAAAGAAGAAGTTAATAATGGATACTTTGAACAAATTATTGATAAATATATCTTAAATAACCCTCATAAGACATTTGTTAAATTAGTACCTAGTGAAACATTAAATGATGAAAAAGAAAAAGAATTAGCTGATAAATTAGCAAAATTCAAGGCATCATTATCTGATGAAGAATTAGATAATATTATTAAGAGTACTAAACGTTTAGCAGAATATCAAAGTGAAGGAGATACTAAAGAGGCCTTAGATACATTACCTAAGTTAAAGCTTGAAGATATTAATGAAGATCCAGAAGAATTTAATTTAGAAGTAATTGAAGGAACTCCAAAAGTATTATTCTCTAACTATTCAACTAATGGTATTTGTTATGTAGCTCAATATTTTGATATTTCTCATCTAAATTATGATGATTTACCATATGCCGCATTATTTGCTGATTTATTTACTCAAATTTCAACTAAGAATTATAGTTATAGAGAAATAAATCAAAAGATTCAAAATAATTTAGGCGGTATGTCTTTAGCATTAACATGTTTTAAGCATGTAGTTACTAAAGAAGGCAAGATGCAATTAGTAGCTTCATTTAGTGCATTAAAAGAAAAAGTACCATTTGGCTTTGAATTATTATATGAAGTATTAAGAAATAGTGATTTCAAAGATGAAAAGAGATTATATGAATATATTTGTGAAATGAAGACAAACTTAGAATATAGCTTACCATCTAGGGGAAATATCATTGCCTTACAAAGAGCAGGTTCATATGTTGATTCAACTTCATATGAAAAAGATATTACATCTGGTATTGAATATTGTGATTTCATTACTGATTTAGTAAAGAACTTTGAAGATAAGAAAAATATCTTAATGTCTAAGTTATCTAAGATTTATAAGATGCTATTTACAAAAGAAAATGTAACATTAGGATTTACTGGTACTAAAGAAGAATTAAATGAAGTATTACCAGTATTTATGAAATATTATGAAGAACTTGCTCCTAAGAAAGATTATATTTTAGCTCAACCTTGGTCAAGAAGAATCAATAATGAAGCATTTACTGCTCCAATTGATGTAAACTATGTTGCAAGAATTGGTAAATTTAGTGATGCATTCCATGGTGGATTATATGTATTACAAAAAGCTATGAGCTTAGATTATTTATGGATGCAAGTACGTGTTCATGGTGGAGCATATGGTTGTCATATGTTTATTGATCAAGCAGGTTATATTGGCTTTACATCTTATAGAGATCCTAATATTCGTAAGACTAATGAAGTATATCAAAATGCAACTAAGTTTGTAGTCGAGTTTAATCCAAGTGATGAAGATTTAGTTAAGTTTAAGATTGGTGCAATTGGTCAATCTGAAGCTGTATTACATAATAGAGATAAGGCTGAAGCAGCAAGATCTGGTTACTTTAGTGGTGTTTCTTACGAAAGAAGAAAAAAGACTAGAAAAGAAATTTTAACAGTAACTAAAGAACAAATTCAAGGATTCCAATCTATCTTCAATGAAGTATTATCAAGATATGTTATTTCATGTATTGGTAGTCAAAAGAAGGTAGAAGAAGATAAAGATATGTTCAGTTTGGTTCGTCCTTTAATTAAGTAAATAAAAAAGAATAGCTAAGGAAACTTAGCTATTTTTTGCTTAAAAAAAGAGGGGTTTTAAGCCCTCAAATTATTATTTAACTTCTAAAGTCCAATCTCTAGTATCTTTTAATTTACCTGATTGAATACCTGTGATTTCATCATATAGCATTTGAGATACTTTTCCAATTTGTTGTTTATTAACGATATATTCTTTATCGTTAACAACAAATTTACCAATAGGTGAAATAACTGCAGCAGTACCAGTACCCCAAGCTTCTTCTAGAGTGCCATTTTCTAAAGCTTCCATTAATTCATCTACAGAAATACGTCTTTCATTTACTTGGTAACCATTGTCCTTTAAAATTTGGATACAAGATTTTCTTGTAATACCAGGTAAGATTGAACCTACTAAAGCAGGAGTAACGATTTCACCGTTGATTTTGAACATGACGTTCATAGAACCAACTTCTTCGATATATTTTCTTTCAACAGCATCTAGCCATAATACTTGAGAATAACCTTTTTCTTCAGCCTTTTTACCAGCACGAGTAGAAGCAGCATAGTTACCACCACACTTAGTGTAACCTGTACCACCCTTACCGGCAACACGAACATCATCTTTTTCGATTACGATTGAAACTGGATTTAAACCTTCTTTATAATAAGAACCAACAGGTGATAGAATAACCATAAAGATTGCGTGATGTACACCATGAACACCTAATGTATGATCATCACCAATCATAAACGGACGAACATATAATGAAGTGCCTTCAGCAGTTGGTACCCAATCTTTATCTAATGAAATTAGTGTTGTAACAGCTTGGACAAAGTCTTCCTCAGGTAATTGTGGTAAGCATAATCTTTCAGCAGAAGAATTCATTCTTTTAGCATTTTCGTATGGACGGAATAATTGGATTTTGCCATCTTTTGTATGGTATGCTTTCATACCTTCAAAGATTTCAGCACCATAGTGTAAGGCACTAGATGCAGGTGACATAGGAATTGGTCCATAAGGAATAATTCTTGCATTATACCAGCCCTTGCCAACCTCATAGTCCATCATGAACATATGATCAGTAAAATATTGTCCAAAGCCTAATGGGCCTGTAGGCTTGTCTTTTTTCTTTTCAATTTTGGTAATTTTGATATCTAACATAATAAAATCTCCTTTAATTATGAAATTTATTTAATTATAAACCCATTTCGCTATATTTTAAACATAATATTTTTAAAATTCTAAAAATTGTTATATAATATTTGCGAGGTATTATTGAAATGGGAATTATATTTTATAATATTACAAGTATTGTAATTGGTT
>JAILGR010000128.1 GCA_024696565.1 Acholeplasmatales bacterium
TAAAATAAAAAACATGGAAGTATTATCCCATGAAGATTATATTAAATATTTAGAAGAAACAGGAAATGAAAAATAAGCTCAATTCGAGCTTATTTTTAGTCTATAAATTCAAATTCTATATCATAAATACGAACTGTGTCACCATTCTTAACACCAAGTTTACGTAAAGCATCATCTACACCATAAGTTCTTAACTGACGGGCAAAACGATATCTTGCAGTATCAGAATCAAAATCAGTCATTTCAATAACTCTTTTAATCTTTTCACCTGTGACATTATATACACCATCTGATTGTTTTTCAATATTAAATGGCTTTTTCTCTTCTTCTAGTCCATATTCTACAACATCAAGTTCATCCTCTTCAAATAATGAGAATGAATCTGTATTATCAATTGTATCTTTAATTTTGTATAGTAAAGGTTTTAAGTTTTCCTTTGTATAAGCAGAAATAGGATAAATATCTTCACTTATCTCTTTCTTAAATCTTTCAAGATTTTCTTTTGCCCCTGGTAAATCCATCTTATTCGCAACTAATATAACAGGTCTTTTAGATAAATTCATCTTATATTCCTTTAATTCGTTTTGAATAATATGATAATCACTTATTGGGTCTCTACCATCTACTGATGCCATATCAATTATATGAACAATAACCTTACATCTTTCTATATGACGTAAGAATTGTAATCCTAAACCAGCACCTTGATGAGCTCCTTCAATAATACCAGGTAAGTCTGCCATAACGAAATCTCTACCATCATCTAAGCTTACCATACCTAAGTTTGGTTGTAGTGTTGTAAAGTGGTATGCGGCAATCTTTGGTCTTGCGGCTGACACAGCACTAATTAATGTTGATTTACCAACACTAGGGAATCCAACTAGACCACAGTCAGCTAAAACCCTCAATTCAGCACGAATGAATCTATGTTCTCCTGGTTCACCTTTTTCACAGAAATCAGGACATTTAATAGTACCATTAGCAAAAGCCATATTTCCACGGCCACCACGACCGCCCTTACAAACTACTAATTCTTGTTTATTTTTAGTAATATCGCCTAATACTTTATTAGAATCAGCATCAAAAATAGTTGTACCAACAGGAACTCTAATATATGTATTTTCAGCATTAGCTCCATACATACCTTTATTCTTACCCTTTTCACCAGGGTTTCCCTTAACAACCTTATTATATCTTAAATCTAATAGAGTTGACATTCCTTCATCTCCAACGAAGATAATAGAACCACCAGCTCCACCAGAACCACCATAAGGTCCGCCTCTTTCTACTTTTAATTCTCTTCTATAGGCAACAATACCATCACCGCCTTTACCGGCAGTTAGTTCCATTGTGGCTTGATCTATAAACATTAGGAATTACCTCCTCTTTTCAAAAAATAAAGCCCAAAATACAAAATGTACATTTGGGCTATATCCTGCAATTTAATTATTCAGCGATTGGATATACAGAGATTTGTTTTTTATCTCTACCCTTACGCTCGAATTTTACTGTTCCAGTAACCTTTGCAAATAAAGTGTCATCTCCACCACGGCCTACATTTTCACCTGGGAAGAATTTTGTACCTCTTTGACGGAATAAAATTGAACCTGCAGTTACAACCTCACCATCAGATGCTTTAGCACCTAAACGCTTAGCTTCTGAATCACGGCCGTTCTTAGTAGAACCTACACCTTTTTTAGATGCGAATAACTGAATATCTAGCTTAAGTAACATTTTGGAAACCTCCTATTTTTTCTTTTTTAGATTTTTGGGATAATCCTTAGATATTTCATCTAAATGTTCTTCTAGGTTTTTTATAATTCCTAAAACAATTGGATTATCTGTTTTAACTTGTAATCTAAAGTAGCCTTTATCACATTTCAAATCTATAATGTTGTAACCTAATTTAAGATTGTCAATTAAATTAGCACTTAGAATACAAGCTGTTGAAATGCTAGCACATACAATATCATAGTCTTCATCAGCATAATTTGCATGTCCTTTAGTTTCAACTAATGCTTCACCATCATTATATTCAACAATATAAGTAGTCATAATTAAGCATTAATAGCTTCAACAACAAACTTAGTATAGCTTTGACGATGACCCTTCTTAGATGCAGAATGCTTCTTAGGACGATACTTGTAGATTGTAATCTTCTTGCCTCTTCCTTGCTTTTCGCACTTTGCAACTACAGTAGCGCCCTTAACATATGGAGCACCTACTAAAGTCTTTTCACCAGCTACTAATAAAACCTTATCGAAAGTATAAGTTTCGCCTTCTGCTACTTCTACCTTTTCAACAAAGATAGCTTCGCCAACTTCAACCTTTACTTGCTTTCCACCAGTTTCTACAATTGCATACATGTCGTATTACCTCCTTTATTTTTAAGACACACTATTAAGGTAGGATTTCATCCATTTTAAACCTTTTCTACGTGGTGCATGTTACAACATAATAATTATATATAATAATTAATCTAGAGTCAATCTAAAATTTAATTATTTTTATAAAAAGAAAAAGCACCACTTTATATCTTATAAAGCAGTGTTTAATTTTTATAATTATTCTTCGTTTTTAATCATATTTAATTCTGGATTATGTCTTAATGGTTTTGCACATTTTGGGCAATATACAAATCCATGTGGATACCATAAACGATAACCAATATCTTCTTGCTCATATGTGAATTGTGTTAAGCAATATTCACATTTAATTCTAAATTTTTTGTTTCCCTTTTGTTCTACTGTAATAGCCATAAATAAACACTCCTTAAATCACTATGCATATTATAATATAATTTTTCTGTAAATAAAACATTTATTGTAAAAAGGATATTATGCTTTAAACAAAATTAAGTGATATAATAGTTTTGCTTAGGTGGTATATATGATAGCTTTTAATGAAATATGTAAAGAAATTATCTATACTGATAATTATCAAAAAATGAAAAATTATAGACATCATGGAAATGTCTCTTGTTATAAACATTCTATAAGAGTAGCATACTTATGCTATAAATATTACATGAAAAAGAAACCTAATTATGATATTTATGAATTTATTAAAGGGGCTCTTTTACATGATTATTATTTATATGATTGGCATAATAAAGGTGAAGGTCATAGATTACATGGCTTTAGACATCCTAAATTTGCCTTAAAGAATGCTAAAAGAGATTATGTAGTTACAGAGTTAATGGAAGATATAATATTACATCATATGTTTCCTTTAGTACCTACACTACCAAGATCAAAAGCGGCTTTTATTGTATCAATAATGGATAAAAAAGCGGGATTTTATGACTACAAAAGAAAGAAAAAGAGAGTTTAACTCTCTTTTTTATGGACGGAATAATTCTTCTGGCTTTACATTGAAGTCTTGTTTTTCTGCATCAGTTAATTTAATAAAGCCTGGGAATGTAGTTTGGAATACATCTCCTTTTAATGTTAATGAAGCTTTAGCTCTTTCTTGATCA
>JAILGR010000180.1 GCA_024696565.1 Acholeplasmatales bacterium
GGCATTGTAAATAAATAACCTAAAACTATAACTATAGGTGCTAAAGACCAATAAGCATCATAACAAGATGCATTTTTAAAAATACAGCTAAAAATAAATATTACAATTGTAGCAACAACATCAGCAATTAATAAATTCCAATAAAATGCAAATGGTAAAACTATATATACAAAAAAACCAATTACTGAAGCTACTACATACATAAGCAATATTAATAACAAGCTTAAGTACTTACTCTCTTTCATATAAATCCTCCAAAATAGAAAATCACTAAAAACATTATATCATAGATACAAAAACTACAATAATAAAAATAATCAAATATTATTTTATTAGCAATTTTTTTAAAATAGAAAGAAAAAAGGATTGATAAACAATCCTTACAGACTGTTGATAAACTAACGATTATGTTGGTTTCAACAGTCTGAGATAGGCAAAAGCCTATCTATATATTTACTATTTTGTATATGTAACCTTTAAATAATTAACATATAATCTTTGAGTTTTTGTAGTACCTATACATGTAAATACTAAAGAATTTAAATCTAAGTTGCTTAAAACTAATTTAGATCCTGCAGCAATAGATTTTTCATATCTAGTACCATTAATTGTATAGCTTACTTTAGTTGCCATTGCTGAACCAAGTTCAATGCTTTGAATCTTAGAATTATTAGCTGACACTGTAAAAGTACCACCATTTTGATAAACTCTAATTTGACCACTATTAACTGCTGGTGAAGTACTTGCACTACCTTTAGCTGCCTTATATGAAATATAAGAATCTAGGCTACCTGATATAGATGTAAATGATGATTTAGTTACAGTTACAACATCTTGAGTAACTACTGGTGTACTTCCACCTGAAGATTGGCCATTATATATGTTTTTATAAGTTGAAATAATACTAGACCAATATGAAGATAAATCTAAAGAATTACCAGATTTATTCTTAACCGCATTAAATAATTTAGATGTATTAGATACTTTTTCTTTATCAGATACTGTTAATCTACAATACTTATTATAAGCACTATATACAGTATCAGTTGATGATGAAGATGATAAAGAGCTAATAGCTTGATTAACACTACTTAAACTATACTGTGTATTTGTTTTAGTATCAGAATAACTATTTGTCCAAATAATATCTACATATTCAGGATGATCAATAAATGGATTTCTATTCTTTTGAATATTATAAATGGCATCATTTCTAATCATTTCTTTATCTGAAACAGGATCTTCATGACTCCATTTTGTAAAAATCTTCTTTGCTGTTGTTGTTAAATATGGATAACTGGATTGGAAAATATTTTGTGATTCTCCTGATGTCCAATTTGCAAGCTTATTTTTATATCTAATAGCCATATAAAAATAGCTTCTTGCAATATCACCTTTATATTCATCAGCTACTTCAAATACAGTTTTAGAAGTAAAATTAGCTCCTTTGCCTAAGATAGAACCATTTTTATATGTTTTTGATGCTGTTTTAACATCATCATAAACATAACTACTTCTTTGATTATTCACATATATATCAGTTGGATATACATGGAAAATATCAGAAACCATAGGAGTTGCCTTAGAGAACCATGACTGTGGCACTGTATGTTCTCTATTAAAACCCACTCCTTCAGAAGTTGCACTAGATCCTGAATCACTTTTCACATTGTAAATTTCGTTAGAATAAATATCCCAAACGATATTTGTTCCGGGTAAAACATCTGTTGTAGGATAGGCACTAGTATATAATCTTGAGTAACTAACACTACTAGTATTTTTGCCTATTAAAGAATACAAATTATTAGCAAGAGTTTGTCCATTAGATGTTGATGTAATACTAGAATAATAAGAAGTTCTTGCATTACTATTTACTCCTGCTGCATTAATATTAATTGTTGTTAAGCCTATACTTAACCCTACTATTGATACTGCTAATACTTTTTTTATTGTTTTCATTTGACCTCCATCTAAAATTAGCATTACCCAAACTACAGGTTGATTATATTATAATTCTTTTAACACAATAACGCAATAATTGTC
>JAILGR010000193.1 GCA_024696565.1 Acholeplasmatales bacterium
GAAATAACAAACATAGGAATTAATAAGGCTATGATTTATCTTTATACGTATATTGTTAATGATTGGATTAACATCACTATTAACATTATCTACAATGTCAACAGATATTAATAATGGTTTAGAAGCTGTATTATCTCCGCTTAAATTATTTAAGTTCCCTGTTGGTGTATTTTCTATGTTAATATCTTTAACATTAAGATTTATTCCTACATTAATGATTGAAAGTAAAAAAATCATGAATGCTCAAGCATCAAGAGGTGTTGATTTTAGTGAAGGTAGCTTAAAAGAAAAAGCTAATCAAATCATTGCTTTATTAATTCCTATGTTTGTTATTTCCTTTAAAAAAGCCGAAGATTTATCTAATGCGATGGAAGCTAGAGGTTATGTAATAGGAGAAAAAAGAACTAAGATTGATGAATTAAAATTTAGATTCTTAGATTATTTTATTATCTTCTTAGTATTAGTATTAATGGCATTAATTATTCTTGGAAGGATTTATTTTGGATGAGATATAAATGTATAGTTGCTTATGATGGTACTAATTATTATGGTTTTCAAATCCAAGGGGATTTAAAAACTATTGAATTAGAAATAATTACTGCCATTAAAAAAGCATTTAGTATTGATGCTAAAATATATGCTTCAGGAAGAACTGATAAAGAAGTTCATGCTAAAGGACAAGTATTTCACTTTGATATGGATATAGAAGTATTGCCAAATAGTGTAAAAAAGGCTTTAAATTCTTTTTTACCAGACGATATATATATTTTATCAGTTGAAATAGTTAATGAAGATTTTCATGCTAGATTTAGTGCTAAAGAAAAGGAATATAGATATTATATTAACATAGGAGAATATGATCCACTAAAGATTCATTATATGCCTCATATAGATTATTTAGATATTAAATTAATGGAAGAGGCAATTCATTTGTTTGAAGGAACTCATGATTTTAAAGGCTTTGCTTCAGCTCAAATAGATAAAAGAAAAGATACAGTTAAAACTATATTTGAAACAAAAGTTAATATTATAGGCGATACTGTAGAATTTATATTTAAAGGTAGTGCCTTCTTAAAATATCAAGTTAGAAGAATGATGGGATTATTAATTGATATTGGTAGAGGATATTATCAAAAAGAAAAAATATTAGAAGTATTAGAAAAGAAAGATCCATCTATTTCTCATAGAGTTGCACCTGGTTGTGGACTATATTTATACAAAGTCACTTATTAGTGGCTTTTTCTTTTTTATATTTTTTCAAAAAAGTGTTGACAGTAATTATTTTTAGTAATAGAATATGGGGGACAGATGGAACAGATGGGACAGAGGGGACAGCTGTTAAACTACGAAAGGGGATATTAAATATGGAAATTAATAGTTCTGGAGATGTTTATCAACAAATTGTAAATTATTATAGAAAATATATATCCCTTGGGGTATTAGAGGTCAATTATAAAATGCCTTCTTGTAGAGAGCTTGCTATTAGTATTGGTGTAAATCATAAAACAGTAGAAAAAGCTTATTCTGAACTTGTTAAAGAAGGATTAATTTATAATGTTCCTAAGAAGGGTTTCTATGTTAAAGGTAAACAAGAAAAGGATAATAAAATGGTTAGAGAAGTTTTACTTAAGTTAAAGCTTCAAGGGGTATCTAAAGAAGAATTAGAACAAGAAATAGCTTTAGTTTATAAGGAGGATTGATAGTATGATTGAAATTAAAAATTTATATAAAAAATATGATAAACCAGTACTAGAAAATATCAACCTTAAAATTGAAGATGGTTCTATTCTAGGTCTTGTTGGAATTAATGGGGCAGGAAAAACTACTTTATTATCAATTCTAGCTGGAATCATGAAAGAAGATGAAGGAGAAGTATTATTTGATGGAAAAAAGGTATTTGAAAATGTAGGTACTAAAAATGATATCTTTTTATTACCAGATGATCCATTTTATACAAGAAATACTACTCCTAAGAGTTTAGTAAATGTTTATAAAGTATTTTATGATATTGCATTAGATGATTATTTTAGATATTTAAATGATTTTAATTTACCACTAGATAAAACAATGCTTAATTTTTCTAAGGGTATGAGAAGACAGGTATTTATTGCTTTAGCTTTAGCAATTAAACCTAAGTATTTATTCTTAGATGAAGCTTTTGATGGAATTGATCCTGTAACTAGAGCGAAAGTTAAAAAGGAATTATTAAGAGTTCAAGATGAAACAAATATGACAGTTATTATCTCTAGTCATTCACTTAGAGAATTAAGAGATATTTGTGATTCATTCTGTTTAATTGATCATTTATCTATTAAAGAATATGGTGAACTAAATGAATATTTAACAAAATATCATAAATATAATATGGCATTTAATGAACGTTATTTGGAAAGAAACTTTGATATTGATTTTATTAGCTTTAGATGGGGGGATAAAATCTTATCTTGTGTTTGTGAACTAGATTATGAGAATATGAAAAAAGCTATTGAAAAATTAAATCCTATTATCTTAGAAGAAGTTCCAATTGATTTTGAAGAATTATTCTTAATTGAAGTAGAAGGTAGGAGGTATTTAGAAAAATGAGAAAATATATTTCATACCTTATCAAATTAAGATTGCCTATTATTATCACTATTACAGTAATAACTCTTGCCGTATTTATTTGTTCAAATAATATTGCTTCATATGTTAGATTAGGATTAGTTGATAATGATATGG
>JAILGR010000215.1 GCA_024696565.1 Acholeplasmatales bacterium
AACATTAAATCACCTTTTTTAGTTTTAATTTCTTTCATATCAGAAAAACTAAATATTACATATTGTTTCTGATTAAAACTTAATTTATCTAAAGATATAGCCCTATATTTATCATATAATGGTTTAGCATTTTTAAATAAATTATAATCTAAATTTAAACCAATATATTTTTTCTCCATATCTCTTAAATGATTGAAATCATATTCAGATTCATCAATAATAGCTTCTTTAATATGCTTTAAGAAAATAGCATCTTGTTTACTGGAATTTTCAAGCATACTCTTTTTACTTTTACCAAATATATCTAATGCCCCAGAATAAACCAAAGCCTCTATTACTGATTGACTTGGATTACATCTATTAATAAAGTCATCAAAACTCTTAAATAAACCATTTTTATCTCTTTCTTCAACAATTGGTAACACAACAGATTCCCCAATTGAAAAAATAGATGTTAATGGCATAAATACCCAATTCTTTTTATATACAAAACGGTTAGTAGAAATATTAATATTAGGCTTTTCTGTTATTAAACCTCTTTGTTTAGCATATTGAATATAATCTATTAAAGTCTCTGTATTAGATATAACATTATTCATAATGTTTGGCATAAAAGCATTAAAATAATTAGCCTTTAAATATGCCATTTGATATGCAAACATTGCGTAAGCAACAGAATGTGATTTATTAAAACCATAGTTAGCAAATTTATATATTAAATCATATATTTGATTGGCAATATCTCTAGAATAACCTAGTCTAACAGATCTTAAAATAAAATCTTCTCTCATGCTATCTAATTTAGATGCATCTTTTTTAGAAACTGCTCTTCTTAATAAATCTGCCTCACCTAAGCTATATCCAGCAAAGACTTTTGCTATTTGCATAATTTGTTCTTGATAAACAATTACACCATAAGTTTCTTTTAAAATAGGTTCTAAATCTTTATGTAGATAAGTAAAGCTTTTACCTTCTTTTCTCTCTATATAAGTTGGAATATTATCCATTGGTCCTGGTCTATATAATGCTAATATCGCAATAACATCATTAAAAGTTGTTGGCTTTAATTCTCTTAATGCTTTTCTAAAACCTGCCTTTTCCATTTGGAAAATACCTAAGGTATCTCCATCTCTTAACATTTTATATACTTTAGGATCATCTAAAGGAATATTCCTTAATTTTTCTATACTAAAGCCTGGAATATCTTTAATCATTCCAGAAATCATTGTTAAATTACTAATACCTAAGAAATCCATTTTTAAAAGCCCAATAGCTTCTAAGTCTGATGCTTCAAATTCAGATTGTAATAAACCATTAATACCTTCTCCAAGAGGCACAATATTATCTAGGCTATCATTAGATAAAATTATACCGGCGGCATGAGTTGAAATATGTTTTGGTAAATTCTCAAGTCCTCTAGCTACATATAAAAAATTATATAATTCATCATCTTTATATTCTGTTAATAATTTTTCATAGCCGAATTTTTCAATCATATCAATAATCTTATCAATTCTAGATTGTTCAATATGAAATATTCTAGATAATTCTCTTACTGATGATTTAATTTTAAATGTACCAAAGGCAGTAATATTACATACATGTAATTCTCCATATAATTCTTTTACATGATTAATAACTAAATCTCTATCCTTATCAGGGAAATCAGTATCAATATCTGGCATTGTAACTCTTTCTGGATTTAAAAATCTTTCAAATAATAATCCATACTTAAGTGGATCTATTTCTGTAATACCTAAACAATAAGACACTAAAGAACCAGCCGCACTACCTCTACCAGGACCAACTAATATCTTGTTCTTTTTAGCATATAAAATGAAATCCCAAACAATTAAAAAATAATCATCATAGCCCATTTTATGAATAATAGAAAGTTCATAATTAAGTCTATCTAAATATTTTTTAAAATATAATCCTCTTTTTTCTAATCCTTTATGACATAAGGCAACTAAATATTCATAAGAATCCTTACCCTTAGTATTAGGATATTTAGGTAATAAAATCTTTTCTTGATATAAATTTAAATCAATTGAATTAATGAAATCTTCTAACACTTTATTTATGTCTGGTTGTTCATTAAATGAAAAATCATCAAACTCCCCTATTTTATCAGGATTACCACCAATCTCTTTTAATGCTTCATAAATAATAGAATCTTCTGGATTCAAATATTTTAATTGATGAATTGGAATTATTGGAATATTAAAATCTTTTACATATTCTATAAAATCATTATTTAATTTCATATATGATGGCTTATTTAAGCTTGAATAACCAATAAAACCGCCAATATTTTTAATTTTATTTA
>JAILGR010000232.1 GCA_024696565.1 Acholeplasmatales bacterium
ATCATTTAGAAATTACAGCTAAAGAACCTGATTATATAAAAGGTTATTTTCCAATAACATTTTCATATATCGGTAATAAATATGAAAATGGGAAAAGAGTATTTAATATACCTTTATCTGTTTCTTTTAAAAGATTTTTCTTTTGATATTCTAACAATTTAAAATAAGCTTGATATGAAGCATCAGCCCTAAATACAGCCTTTTGATATATTTCATTATTCAACCAAATACTTAACTCATTATTTTGTAATTCAGTAAAATTATCAAACTTATTAATATACTTATTTTCTTCTTGATAATGCTTCTTAATATTAGCTAATGCTCTATTATAAGCACTTCTACATTTCATAGATAAAAATCTATAAATAAAGAATTCCCCACTAGTAGATTTAAGCTTTTGTTTTACAACTTTATACTTCTTTGGCATATTTTTCCTCCTTTCGAAGTTAGTTTATACCCTATTTTGACATTATCGATGTCTATTTAAAAAAAGTTTATTTTTTTATATAAAAATTAATTGAAATTTACTAGAAAAAGAAAAAAGGCTTTAAAGCCTTCTTATCTTAAAATTTAATATGATAATATTCTTTTTCTAAAGTTTCTTCATAAGCTACTGAAATAGAGTCTTCTAAATACTGACTATATTCACTTATATAGAATAGTTTTTCATTTGTTTTAACATAATATTCTTTACCAACAGGTAAGTATGCAACAAATCTATCATTCATTCTACCATATGAATAATTAGATAATTTTAATACTCCACCATGGTTCATATTTGCTACTAAAGTATTGCCAGTATATATTTCAACTTCTAAATCATCACTATACATACAAGTGAATTTATAATAAGCTCCACTAGTATCAATTTCAATAGGATTAATTGTATAATTCTTGTCCATTGCCATTAAATTAGCTAAACAAACATTAGGATAGTGAGCCTGAGCTAAACACTTTAAATTAGTTGGTGAAGCAAGTGGGAAAAATAAATATAATTCTTCTGTAAAAGCTTCAACCAACACTTTTAAAAAGTCCTTAAGATTATTAGTAAATGCTATTGTATCTACAATCAATAACTCATCATCCATCAAAGCCGCTTTAACAAATGGTAATAAATCATCAACAAAATGTTCAGGATTTCTTACTAATTCATCCATCATATAATCTAAATCAGCATTTAATAAGAAAGTTCCAACAAAACCAGCCGCAATAGTAAATAATGATTCTGACATTTTATCTTTTTGATATAAAACTTTAAATACTTCTCTTAATCCTTCTTCTACTAATGCTTTAAAATCACTTCTTTCATATAATCCGTGATTAATTAAGCCAGATAATAATTCATTAAAATACAAACCACCTAAGAAATTGACAGTATCTTCATCTCCAGAAAATGATTTACTTACCTCACCAAAACCACCATAGAATGTAAATTTATCAATCATATATTCGCCAGTATCTTTAGCATTACTTGTACTATTATATAACTGTTTAATTTTAGCTAAATTTGCTTGATAGTTATCATCATTTAATGGATTAGGTAAATAAACATCAACACCATATCTAGTAAATCCAAAACCTGCCATTGGAACTTGTGGTACCGGCTCATTAACATTAAGTATATTATGAATATTATTATAGATTGGATTCTTAGGAGAAATATCTTCTTTAAAATTAGCTCCCTTAGGAACTTCAAAACAATAGGCATATATATCTTCTTTTTTTAGATTAACACTATTAGGCAAAATAGATTCTCCTAAATAAATAGCTTTATCAATTCTACCCATTGTAATATTATTAATGGCTGAAGCACGAGAAAAACCAGCACTCCAAATCTTTATTTTACCTTCTACATTATATGTTTCAATATAATAATTTAATTCATTAAGTAAAATATCTGAACCATCTTTAAACCCTTGATGATATAAAGTCGTACTACCATCACCAACAGTAACATTTGATGCCCACTCCTGTTGATAATTTGCTCCCCTAAGCCCAATACATAACAATGTATAATCATCTAACTTCTTCTTTCCTATTACAACACCAAAAGAATCGGTTTCAGGTTTTTTCTTAAAATATTCATTTACATAAATATTACTAAAGCCTGTTTTATTCATAAAATCCAAAGTATTCTTAGATTTATTAGAATAATCAGATTTGTCTCCTTCATTAGAAGCAAAAGAGGACATAGCCAAGGCTAAAGAACAAGTTGATAAGCTAGGGTTATATTCTGTAGCATCAGCTAAAAAATAATCATCAGTATAATAACAATAGCCATCATAGTCCAACGCTGTACCAGATGAATATCTAAAAGCTATTTTACTATCCTCCTTCAAAGAATTACAGGCACAAAGTAGGAACACAATATTCAAATTTATCAATATAACAAATATCGTTTCTTTAATTTTTCTCATGCTTATATTATAATTTATTTATACTAATAATAAAAGAACGATTTAAAAAAGGAGGGCATATGGAAAATATAAATAATTTAGATGTTTCATATAATATCTTTTTATATAATAAGCGAATAGAATTAAACTTATCTACAAAAGAATTCGCCAAAATGCTACATATAAACTCCGTTTATTATGATTTAATTGAAAAAGGTTATTTAAAACCAACAGTTAAAACAACAAATAAAATTTCTGATGCCTTAGGAATTGATTTTTCTATATACTTAGATGGAATAAGATCTTATCCTACTCCCATTCCTAAAAAAATTGAAGCTAAAAGAGAGCGTTTAGTATTAAAAAAGAATGTTAGAATTTTGTGGATTATCTTAACATTTTGTTTCTTCTCTTTATTCTTAGGTACATTAATTGCAAGCGTATCTGTCAAAAACAAACAAGAAACATATTTACCAAGAACATATCAAAGATTAGTAAATGGCGTTAGAGAAAATGGTGAGCTTACCCATTCATTAACTGGTTCATTTAATAGACCTGAGATATATGAAAAAGATTATGGTGGGCTATTTGTATCAATCATAGGTGATTATAATAAACAAAATCCATTCGCCCTAACTATGCAATATACAGAATATAAAGATGATTTTAGAATTACTTATTCTCTTGATATATCTAAACAAAATAATGATCATCTAGATATTCAAGCTACCTATGTAGATTATCAAACATATGACATTTATACAAAAACTTATTCTTATTATAGTAAAACTAATTATGTTAGCATTAAAACATTAAATTATCTAAAAAGATATTATATGAT
>JAILGR010000036.1 GCA_024696565.1 Acholeplasmatales bacterium
TCTTTTCTATAAATCATATAGAATGTATCAGCAATAGGATAAGTCTTATTTTTAATTGTTTCTTTTGTTGGTGCAACACCATTTAATGATAACATCTTGATGTTGCTATCATTTACGATACTTTCAACATAATATCTAAATGAATAACCAATACGTTTACCGAATACTGCAGAAGAAGAAACTGGCATTTCTTCACCACCCATAAATTTTTGCATTGCTGTTTGACTACCTGAACCTTCAGCTCTTTGTAGTGCAATAATAGGTGTATTTTCACCACCTACCTCTTGCCAATTTGTAATCTTTCCTCTATAGATATCTTTTAATTGGTCAACTGTAAGATTATCAACACTATTATTTTTATTAACAATGAATACAAATGATTCATAACCAATTGGAATTAATTCCAATTCTACACCTTTTGATGCTGCATATTCTAATTGTTTTTTTGATGGACCTGCACAAAAAATTACATCTACATCTCCATCAACTATTCTTTTATAAGCAGTACCAGTACCAGTCTTAAATATTTTACTATCTTCTAAGAATTCTTTGCCATCATATTTTAAGCTCTCTTCTGGATATAATGCATTTACAAATGCTGAATATATTGGATATAGAGCTGTAGCACCATCTAATGATGGAATATTTTCAGTTATTTTAGTATCAGCAGTTTCTTTTACGATTAATGAGTTTTCTTTAAATGGTAAATAAGAATCAATATCAATTGATTTTTCAGCCATTTTATCGCCATAGTTATTTACATATATTTTTGTTATGTTATAGTAAACAAATAAATCTGCGATTAAAAATAAACAAATTACAGCAGCAATAGATAAAATTTGAAATACTAACTTTTTCTTATCCATATTATGCCTCGTTAGAAATAACAGCAGTAATAGATGCATGTTGCATTGCATTTGCTGTATATATTGTTAATGCAACTAATGAAATTATGCCAATTACGGCAACAGCTATTAAAATAATATAATAAATCTTGTTTTTCATAATTTCACCTCTACATCAACCTTATTACTCCTACCGATAATCCAAAAGAAACTGCTAGTATAATAGCTATTACAACAGCGGATGCTCCAACTATAATACCTCCAGTAACTTTAAATGGTGTTAAATTCTTGTGAATTCCTAAGGCTAGTAAAACTATACCTGCCACTACTATTGATCCAATCATAATAAAGGGCAGGATTTGTATAAAATTTTGCCACATTTTTCATTCCCCCTTTTGGCGAATTCATTATAGCACTATAAAAATAGATTTGCAAACAATAGCACTAATACTGTTTTAAAAAATAAAAAGACTAATATGGTTTATTAGTCTTAATCATTATCTAATTCTTCATCTTCATCTACAGTATAAAGAGGCTGAATGCTTGGATCTAAATCTTCTTTTTTAAACATTTTAGAAGTATATAAAATACCATCTAAGTGATCGTATTCATGTTGGAATACAATTGCAGGATAGCCCTCTAATTTCATTGTGACATTTTTAAGCTTTCCTGTTTTATAATCATAAATAGTACCTTTTACTTTAATTCTATAATGTCTAGGAGTTACCATTCCTTTAGTATCTCTATCAACTGAAAGACAGCCTTCACCTGAAGGAAGATATGTCATCTCTTCACTTTTTTCGATAATTTGTGGATTAATCCAAGCATAGAAGTATTGTGTTTGTTTTTCATCTAAAAAATCAATTGCGTTCATCGCAAACATTCTTTTATTAACACCAACTTGGGGTGCGGCAATACCTACACCTGGTCTAATTTTATATTGCTCTACTAATTCATCTACAGCACTGATTACCATATATTCATATAAGCCTCTTATACATTCTTTATCAGCACTAGATAGTGGAATATCAACTTTCTTACATTTTTCATATAAAGAAGGAGTTCCTTCTTTTACAATACAATCAGATAAATACATAAAAATCACCCAAATTATTATAACATAAATGATAAATCTCTTGCAAGAAACATCTTTTTCTAATAAAATTTTAGTGGTGATTTTATGCAAGAATTTGTTGAATTATATACAAATGAATTAAAGGATTCTTCTGATTTTAAAAGATTATTAGAATTAAAAAAAATTATAGATA
>JAILGR010000241.1 GCA_024696565.1 Acholeplasmatales bacterium
AAAAAGCAATAATAAAGCTTAATATCAATTTTAATCCAATCGCGATAAATGAAATAATTAATAAGGTGTCATCTAATTGATGAGAATCTGTTTCAATAATATGAGCTAAATATTGATATTTAGATATATTAATATAAATAGTATATGCAGCTAATAATAAAGCTAATATTATACCTATATATCTATTTTTTTTATTCTTTACTTCTTTTCCTTTTTCGATATAACCATCATCAAGAATCTCTGAATTTTTTAACTTTTCCTCAAAGGTCAATTAAATCACCCCTTTAATAAAGAATAATATTCTAATGCACAAATAGTTTTCGCATCTTTAATTTTACCATCTTTTATCATTTTTTTAACCACATCTAACGGATAAAAGTTACTTTCTATAAATTCATCTTCATCAAAATTTGTTTTAGTAACCTTAGTATTTCTTGCCAAATATAGATAAATAACTTCATCACTATATCCACAAGTAGGATATATTTTGCCTAAATATTCTAATTCATTTGCCTGATTACCTGTTTCTTCTTCTAATTCTCTTAAGGCAGCATAATAAGGATCTTCATTTAATTCTAGCTTACCTGCTGGTATTTCATATAATTCTTCTTTATATGCATATCTAAATTGTTTAACTAATAATATTTCTTCTTTATCATTTATAAGTAGTACTCCAGCTCCACCATTATGATGAACTATTTCTCTAAATGATTCATTACCATTAGGACATAATACTCTATCTTTAAAAACTTTTATTATTTTACCATCATAAATAACTTTTCCATCTATTTTTTTCTCTTCCATAATGTACTCCTCTAATCTTATAAACATTATTATAGCACTATAAAATATAAAAGGCTAATGAAAACATTAGCCATAATTATTATAAATATTTTATAATTTCTTCAAATTTATCTTTATAATGATCGTCTATAATACCAAAATCCATCTTCTTATAAGACCAAATTGCTCTACCAATATTATGCTTAACAAAGGTTTGATTAATATGTTTTAACCAATTAATAGTTGAATCTAAGTCAGCTCTATCAATAACTCCATATTCACCACAATATAATGGGACATTATACTTTTCACAAACAGAAACTGCTTCTTCAAATATCTTTTCAAAGAAATCTGAATCTAGGATAGCTAAAGCACTCTTACTATCACCTAATGTACCATTTACAAGAGGAGGACAAACCTTACATACTTCTTCATATTTTTTAGGATCTACAGGATAATTAATTCTAAAATTTTCTGGCATAGAATCTACCCAATAAGCACCTTGATGAGTAAATGCCATAGGCTCATAACAATGGATATTAAACACAATATTAGAATCTACTGGTTTTGGAATAAATTTAACAGCTTTAACACTAGAATATCCAACACCACCAAATAATATTTTGACATCTTTAGCATTCTTTCTAATTACAGAAACACATTTTAAAGCTAAATTATTCCATTCCTCTACAACATCAAAGCTTGTAACTTCATTTAGCATTTCAAACATCATCATATCTGAATATTTAGCATATCTTTTAGATAATCTATCCCAGATATCTAAAAATAAATCCTCAAGTCTTTTATTAGTAAAGAAATCTTTAGAATATTCTAAATCATCAAAAGTATATCCTGGAGCCTTATGTAAGTCTAAGACAACATTTAATCCATACTTTTTAGCCCATTCAATACATAAATCAATATATTTATATCCTACAGGATTATCCTTCTTTTTAACCTCATCATAAATATTTTCAAAATCAACAGGTAATCTTAAATGATCACATCCCATATCCTTTATTCTTTTTATATCATCTTCTTTAATAAAAGAATCAATATGAGCTAATTCTAAAGAACCTTGGGATAACCATCCACCTAAGTTTACACCTTTTTCATATCCTTTTAATTTAATCATTTTCCACCTCAAAATAATATTCTACAACCTCATTATATTTTTGATTAGCTCTTAATATATCCTTCTTTTCTTTTAAAAAGCTACTATTAATAGTATTTGGATGATACATACATTCTAGGCATAACGCATGATATGGAGCCATTAATTCATTATTATTCATAACTAAATTACCAACAAAATTACATGTATATAATACTACTACAGGATATGTTGTTTTCATCTTTAATACTCTTTTAGTTTCATTATCCTTTAATATAATATCA
>JAILGR010000005.1 GCA_024696565.1 Acholeplasmatales bacterium
GCCAATTGTTGCAGTAATAGCTGTTAATGCAAATGAAAGTGATGAAGAAAAGTTTATTGATATTATCAACACAGAACTTTCTAAGTTTGTTAAGAATGGCCTAGATAAAGATGCATTACTTGCATTAATTAATCGTGGTGAATTTAAAGCAAGAGAAAGATCTTTCTCAGCACGTTCTCCACAAGGCTTAACTACATGCTTAACTATGTATGATTCTTGGTTATATGACGATAAGCTACCATTTACAAAACTAGAATGCTTAAAATACTATTCTGAATTAAAGAAAGAGTTAAATAATGGTTATTTTGAAGCATTAATTGATAAATACATTTTAAATAATAATCACAAGACTTTTGTAAAGCTAGTTCCTGATTATGATGTTGCAAGCAAGAAGGAAGAGGCTTTAGCTTTAAAGCTTGCTGAATATAAGAAGAGTTTATCTAATAAAGAATTAGAAGAATTAGTAGATTTAACTAAGAAGCTAAAGGAATATCAAAGTGAGGGTGATACTAAAGAAGCTTTAGATACATTACCTAAGCTTGAAATTAAAGATATTTCTATAGATCCAGAAGATTATAAGCTTGAAGTTATCAGTGGCTATCCAAAGGTGTTATTATCTGAATATTCTACTAATAGCATTGTCTATGTAAAAGGATACTTTGATATTTCTAAATTAAATTATCATGATTTAAAATATGCATCCTTATTTGCTTCATTATTTACTCAAATGTCAACTAAAAAGCATAGCTATAAAGAGATTAACCAAATGATTCAAAATGACTTTGGTGTAATGTCTTTAGAACTAGATTGCCAAAAGCATTATCTAACTAAAGAGGCTAAGGTTTATTTAAAGACTGGATTCTCATGTGTAGTTAATAATGTCAAAAAGGGATATGAATTATTATTTGAATTATTAGAGGAAACAGACTTTACTGATGAAAAGCGTCTATATGAATGTCTTTGTGAAATGAAGACTGGATTTGATTATTCATTATCTTCAAGAGGTAATAGTGTTGCATTAAGAAGAGCAGCATCCTACATTGATTTATCAAGCTTCCAGGCAGATTTGACAAGTGGCATTGGTTTTTCTGATTTTGTAACTGATATTGTTTCAAACTTTGAAGAAAAGAAATCATTAGTTATTTCTAAACTATCAAGCATTTATAAGATGCTATTTAGCCAAAGAAATCTAGTTGTAGGCTTCACTGGTACAAAGGCTGAATATGAGGCTTCTAAGCCTATTATTGATGAATATTATAATAAACTACAGGAATCTGTAGATTATATTGAAGCTACTCCATTTGCAGCACGTATTAAAAATGAAGCATTCACTGCTCCAATAGATGTAAACTATGTTGCAAGAATTGGTAAATTTGAAAATGAATTCCACGGTGGTTTATATGTATTACAAAATGCAATGAGTATGGATTATTTATGGATGCAAGTACGTGTTCATGGTGGTGCATATGGTTGTAATATGGTAATTAATCCATCTGGTTCAATTGGATTTACATCTTATAGAGATCCAAACATTAGGAAGACTAACGATGTTTACCAAAATGCAGCTGAATTTGTTAAGAGCTTTAATCCAACTGATGACCAATTCGATAAGTTTAAGATTGGAGCTATTGGTAATTTACAATCTGTATTGCATAATAGCAATAAAGCAGAAACTGCAAGAAACAATTATTTACTTGGCCTATCTTATGAAAGAAGAAAACAGATTCGTAAGGAAGTATTATCTGTAACTAAAGAAGAGATTAAGGGGTTTGCTACAATCTTTGAAGAGGTATTAAAGGGATATCAAATAGCTTGTATCGGTAATACTAATAAGATTGAAGAAGCAAAGGATATGTTTAGCGATATCCGCCCATTAATAAAACAATAAAAATAATAAAGGAGAACTCATGATTAATAACTTTGTTTATCAAACACCAACAAAGCTAATCTTTGGAAAGGGAGTCATAAAAGGTTTAGCTAAAGAATTATCAAAATATGGAAAGAATGTTTTGCTTACTTTTGGCTTTAGCTCTATTAAAAAAATGGGGTTATATGATGAGGTTTATCGTTTATTAAAAGATTTTAATATTGTAGAATTATCTAATATTGAACCAAATCCAAAGTATGATCCATCTGTCATTACAGGTGCTAAACTATGTAAGGAACATCATATTGATGTAATCTTAGCTGTTGGCGGTGGTTCTGTACTTGACTGTTCTAAGGCAATTGCTGCTTGTGCAATGTATGATGGAGAGGGCTGGGATTTAATCTCAGGTAAGGTTCCAACTAAAGCGGCATTACCAATTGTAGACATTATTACTTTAGCTGCAACAGGATCAGAATATGATTCGGGCTGTGTAATTTCTAATACA
>JAILGR010000011.1 GCA_024696565.1 Acholeplasmatales bacterium
AAGGTTATAAACCGCAAGTAAGTATTAATATCAAAAGTATTGGTGCTGAGCAATACTTGAAAAGGCATGTAAATATGATGTCAGGTGAATGTTATAAAGTTGAACGTGAGTGAAGAACTGATGAAGCATCGAAAAGACTATAAATGTAGATGAAACTAGGTTGTTGTGTGAAATCTAGGATTAGTTCAATGGGAGCCTAATTATTGATTGAATATCTACCGGTGTTGAGGTTACAAGAGTATAACATAGGCTTTGAATGGGAACAGGAGAGTCCTATATAATGATGTTAAGGGAAAACATAAGCTAACATATATGCGAATGTGATAGTACCAAAGTATTATGTAGGTGCGGATAAACCCGTAGTAGTGATGAAAACATTGTAATGATGTTTGAGCAAAGGGGTTTAGTTGTGTTACTTTTAGATGATAACAACTGAAACAATTAGGAGGATTATCATATTGAAAGAAAAACCATTTAAAATAGGGAAGATGGAAATCTATGAGGCATTCAAAAAGGTAAAGAAGAATAAAGGAGCTGGAGGCGTCGATAAAATAAGTTTAGATAGATACGAAATCAATCTTAAAGACAATTTATATAAGTTATGGAATAGAATGTCTTCTGGTAGCTACTATCCAAGAGAAGTAAGAGGTGTAGAAATACCGAAGAAAAATGGTAAAATGCGTTTATTAGGAATTCCTACAATTGAAGATAGAATTGCGCAAATGGTGGTTAGAGAAAGACTTGAAGAAAAAGTTGAACCTATATTTGTTAATGAATCATATGGATATAGACCTAATAAATCGGCGATAGGTGCAATAACATCAGCGAGAATGAATTGTTTTAAATATCCGTGGTTGATAGAGTTTGATATAGTTGGGTTGTTTGATAATATAGACCACGATTTATTGATGAAAGCTGTTAAGTTATTCTTAAAGGAAAAATGGGAAATACTATATATTGACAGGTGGCTAAAATCTTCTATTCTTATGCCAAATGGTGAAATTAATAGCAGAAATAAAGGTACACCACAGGGTGGAGTTATTAGTCCAGTATTAGCAAATTTATTTTTACATTACGCTTTTGATTTATGGATAAAAAGAACCTTTAATGACATAAGCTTTGAAAGATATGCGGATGATGGTATTATTCATTGCAAAACATTAAGACAAGCTGAATATATTCTAAATAGATTAAAAGAAAGAATGAAAGAGTGTGGATTAGAGATACATCCTAACAAGACTAAAATTATATATTGTAAAAGCTATAAGAATACAATGAATTATGTTAATTATGAATTCACATTTCTAGGTTATACGTTCAAGCCCAGTATAGTCAAGAATATGGAAGGAAAATTAATATTAGGATTTGTCCCGAGTGTAAGCAAAGAGGCAGCTAAAAAGTTTAGGAAATCAATTAAAGATACAATTAACAAGGCAAAAACAAGTGATATTGAAAAAATAGCTGAATTAATAAATCCTATAATTATGGGATGGTATAACTATTTTTGTGCTTTCTCCAAACATATAGCGTTTCGCAGCGGAATAAACTACATTAATAATGCAATATCTAATTGGGTTAAGAAGTATTTTAAATCTTGTAGGAGAAGTATTAAGAAAGCTTACAAGAAACTTTATTACATATCAAAAAGTAATAAATTGTTTTATCATTGGAAATTGGGATATACCCCTATTAAGAATTGGTAGTAACAACAAGAGCCGTATGATGGGAGACTATCACGTACGGTTCCGTGAGAGGAAAAGGTGAAACTCCTTTTCCTACTCGACCTAGATGGAATTGTAAGTATCATATAGTATTCATTCCAAAATATAGAAGGAAAGAAATATATGGTCAAATAAAAAGTGATATAGGAAAAATATTGAGAACTTTGTGTGAATACAAAGATGTGGAAATAATAGAAGCACACGCAATGAAAGATCACATTCATATGCTTCTTGCAATACCACCAAAGTTAGCAGTTTCTTCATTCATGGGATACCTTAAGGGCAAGAGTAGTCTCATGATATTTGAGAGACATGCGAATTTGAAATATAAATATGGCAATCGAAACTTTTGGGCGAAAGGATATTTTGTGTCAACAGTTGGTTTGAAGGATGAAGTGGTAAGAGAGTACATCAGAAATCAAGAACTTGAAGATATGAAAGAAGATAAGATCACTTCAAAAGAATACGAAGATCCGTTCAAAGGAGCCCAAAAGAAATAGCCGCTAAAATATAGCGGCTGCCAGTGTGGAACACGGTTGTCAGGCTTTTCATACGTCCCTTGAGGGACCTGTGAAGTAATGGGCGCTTATAGCGGGGCCGAAAAACCACCCGTTGAACGGGTGGATTGTTATTATCTTTTAAAGGAGTATGTAATATGATTTCAGCTTTAATGGAAAATTTAATGGGAAATATGCATATAGCATGGCAATTATTAATATTTATAGTTGCATTCGTTGTAGGTGTATTTTGTTTAGTTAAATTTTGTGATATTTTTGTTGATTCAGCATCAAGTATTGCTAAAAGAGCTAAAATATCACCAATGATTATAGGCTTAACCATTGTCGCTATGGGAACATCTTTCCCAGAACTTGCGGTATCATCTTCAGATTCTATATCTGCATTGATGAAGTCTACTGAGGAAGTGGCAGTTCATGCTAATATTGCAATGGCTAATGTTGTAGGGTCTAACATTTGTAATATCTTATTAGTATTAGGTTTTTCTATTTTCTTTACTCCAATAATTGTTAAGAAAGAGACTTTAAAAAGAGATTACCCATTTTTATTAGTAGCAACTGGTATTTTCGTTTTATTTGGATTATTGTTTGGAGTTTCAGAATCAAATTATGCAATTTTAAGAATAGAAGGTATTGTTTTAGTTTTATTGATGATTATATATATTATTTATTTAATCATTGATGCTAAAAAGCACCCTGTAGATAGTGAAGATGAGATTAAAGAATTTCCATTATGGAAGGCTATTGTTTTATTGATTGTTGGTGGCTTTGGAGTATATTTAGGTGGCGATTTTGTTGTTTTTGGAGCTAAAGGAGTTGCCTTAACTGGAGCAAATGCTATCCCAGGAGTAGATAAAGATTTGGCTGAAAAGATTATCGGTTTAACTGTTGTTGCAGTAGGTACATCACTACCTGAACTTGTTACATCTGTTGTTGCAGCAAAAAAAGGTCAAGTAGATATGGCCTTAGGTAATGTTATTGGATCAAATATATTTAATATTTTATTTGTATTAGGTATTTCAGCAACCATTAATCCAATTATTGCTGATAATACAATTGTGTTTGATTTAATATTTATGCTAACTGTAACATTACTCTTATTTGGTATTTCTTTTACAAAGAAGCTTGATAAAAAGTTTGGTATATTGTTCTTAGGATTATATGCTTTATATGTTATTTATTTAGTTTTAAGAGTAGTGCTTGCAACACAAGGTATTTATTTACCATAATGCTTTAATTCTTTTTGATTTTGTGGTATCATAAAATGATAAAAAAGGAGGATATAATATGGGTTTAGTAGGTATTGCAGCATGTAAAAATGGAATTCTTGCCATTGCTGATTATGAAAGTGACAACACTTATGCAAACAAGAATGGAAATATTAAAGAGGAAGACGACAAAAGAAGAGCGACAAATAAAATATTTTCTGGTAATGATTATGTAGTTGTGGCTTATGGTTCTAATATTGTAAATGTTAGAGGTAAAGATAGATATTTAGAAGATTATTTAAAATTTAAGAAAGCTAAAAAAATTGAAAAAGTATTAAAGAAAGCTAATAAGAAAGTATTTTATAAAGAATTTTATGGCTTTTTAGTTGGATATATTGATAAAGAGGGCAAGTATCAAATTAAAAGATATGAATTTAATTTAGATACAATTAACCCTAATAAAAAGAAATATATTGAAACTGAATATGATGAAAATGGAGTATTATTTGGTGGAGATGAAGTATATTCAAAACTAATCAATATGCCATTCATTTATACAAAGTGGGAAACTGTAGAAACTATTTTAGAAGAAGTTAAAACTAGATTTTATAAATTGATGGAAGAGAAAAACGAAGAAAATGTTTCTTTAATGGGGAAAAAGGAGTTAAATACTTTTATACTAAAAAAAGAAACTGATAAGTAAGGTTTTAAAATGGGAAGAAAAAGAAAAGTTAATAAAGCTAAAAAATTAGCTAAGAAATATCCTAAGATTGTTATAGGTGCAATTATCTTCTTAGCTATAGTTATTGTAGTATTATACATATTACATATGACTCATGTCATCACTATTCCTTTTTTAATTAAAAATGAAACTGAAGAAGTTATAGATGATCATAATCATGGTGAAGTAAAAGAAGATGGAATAGTAGAGAATATTAAATATGATGAGTTCTCTATTCATTTTATGGAACTTGGTAATGAATTTGCAGGAGATTCTGTTTATATAAAAGCAGGAGATGTTGATATTTTAATTGATGCTGGTTCAAGAGGAAATTCGGCACCATTTATAACAGAATATGTAGACAAGTATTGTACTGATGGAAAATTAGAATATGTTATTGCAACACATAACCATCAAGATCATATTGCTGGTTTTGCTGGTAATTCTTCAGCTAAAGCAAAAAATTTCAAGGGCGATACTGTAGGTAAAACAGGAATTCTATATTATTATGATGTTGAAACATTAATTGATTTTACTTATGCTACTATTACTAAAAAGGTAGATGGAAAGAATAAAGATTTCACATATCTAAATAAAGAACAAAATTCTAGTGATTTTGGCTCATCTACTGTATATGGTAAATATTTAGAGGCAAGAGAATATGCAATTTCTAAAGGAACTAAATATTTTACAGCAAAAGATTTATGGGATAATAATAACCATTTATTCAATCTAACATCAAGTATAACAATGGATGTTTTATATAATTATTATTATTTTAATGAATCTTCTGATGTTAATAATTATTCTGTTTGTACATTGTTTACTTATAACGAAAAGAGTTATTTATTAACTGGTGATTTAGAAAAAGAAGGCGAAGAAAAGCTTGAAAACTATTATGATGGTTCAACAAAAGAAAAAACATTGCCTCATGTAGAATTGTTTAAAGCTGGTCACCATGGTTCATATACTGCATCTAATGAGTGCTTATTAGAAAAGGTTGCACCAAAGATGTGTGTTGCATGCTGTTGTTGTGGTTCAACAGAATATACTATTGACAATGACCATATTTTCCCAGCTCAAGAATTCATAGATAGAATTGCTAAATATACATCAAGAGTATATATTACATCTTTATACGATAAGGAAAATGATAAAGGAATTTCTATGAATGGAAATGTTGTTGTATCATCAAATGGATTAAATGTTGGCTTATATGCATCAAATAATTTAATTAGATTAAAAGATACTTCATGGTTTAATGAAGATATTTATGTGGTTAATGGTAAGGTAAGACCATCTAGTAGTGGTGAGTTTTATAAAGAGGGCGATCCTGGTGTTAGTAAGATAAAACAAAGGACTTGGCCATCATATGGTGTCGCTTAAGGAGGTTTTTTATGGAACAAATATTAGAAAAGATTAAGGAGTTTAATAGAATAATTATTCATGGTCATTCAAGACCTGATGGAGATTGTATAGGTTCTCAATATGGCTTATACTATATTCTTAAAGAATCTTTTCCAGAAAAAGAAGTGTATATAACAGGTGAGACTTCTGAATATGTCGCATTTGTTGGGGCACCTACTTTATTAAAGGATGATGAACTATTTAAAGATGCATTATGTATTTGTCTAGATTGTGGTAATTCCCAAAGATTATCTGATAATAGATGCTTCAATTCTAAGTATGTAATTAAAATTGATCATCACCCTAATGTTGAGCCTTATGGTGATTATGTGTATGTAGATACTACAGCACCAGCTTGTGCACAAATAATTACTGAATTTTATTTAAAGTTTAAAGATGAATTAAAATTAACAAAAGAAGCAGCAACAGCTTTATATGTAGGTATTAATACTGATACCGGCAGATTTAAATTTGATTCTGTTAATTCAAGAACTTTTATGGCAGCTGCTTGTTTAGTTGATCATGGTGTTGACCTATCTTATATTGATAATCAATTATCAGTGGAAACATTAGAAACATTAAAACTTAAAGGATGGGTATTATCTAATTTCAAAATGACAAAAAATGGGTTTGCCTATGTTTCTTTAAATAGAGAAACAATTGAATCATTTGGTGTGTCTGATGAAGACGCAGCGGCACAGGTTTCTGCAATATCAACAATTGAGGGCTGTCCTGTTTGGGCACTATTTATTGAGTATCCAGGAGAAATAAGGATTAGACTTAGATCTAGAGGACCATTCATAAACGAATTAGCTTCAATGTATCAGGGTGGAGGACACCCAAAAGCTGCAGGAGCTAAGCTTGAGAATTGGGAACAATTAACTGAATTTGTAGAAAAAGCTGATAATCTTGTAAAAGAATATAAAATTTCTCTTGCAAAATAGAAAATAATTTAGTAAAATGATTGAGGACTCTAAAAAAGCCTCAACATTTAGGAATATAGCCAAGTGGTAAGGCAAGGGACTTTGACTCCCTCACGCGCTGGTTCGAATCCAGCTATTCCTGCCATTATTGAAATGAAAGAAGACCTAAAAGGTCTTTTTTTCTTTTATATTTATAAAAGATTAAAATAATATCAATTAATTTTAAGATTTTACTTGAAAAAAATTTTTAATTAAGATTCAATGAAATTATAGAGGAGATTTATATGAAATCATTAAAGAATTATTCAAGTACAAATGATGTAAATATATGTCAAATAGTAGCTTATAAGGAAAATGAGTTATGTATAGAAGAGTATTATAATGGCTTTGGAAAAGAAGACACTATGAATGTAATGAGTGTCACTAAGTCAGTTACTTCACTACTTATAGGTATTGCAATAGATAAAGGATACATTAAAAGTGTTGATGATTATGTTATGGATTATTTCAAGGATTATACCCCTAAAAGAGGAGAGAAAAAAATCCATGAAATTAGGATTAAGGATTTATTAACCATGACTGCTCCAACTAAAGGTAAAAGTGAACCATGGAAAAAGGTATGTACATCTAATGATTGGACATATACAACACTAGATATATTAGGCGGAAGAAATGGGGTAATTGGAGAATTCAAGTATAGAACACTAGTAGTACAAATACTACTTGGAATAATAAGAAATAGCGCAAATGTGAATGTATTAGATTTTGCTAATGAGTATTTATTTAATCCATTAGGAATAGTAAGTAGAATAAATGCGAATTGTACTAATGCCAATGAACAAATGGCATATGTTATGAATAAGAAGAATCATGGTAAGGTTTGGTTCTTAGATCCAACTGGTATGCCAACTGCAGGATGGGGATTATCCTTATCTGCATATGAGATGGCTCAAATAGGATTAATGGTATTAAATAAGGGAGTTTATAATAATAAAAGGATAGTAAGTGAGAATTGGATTAATCTAATAGGTAAATCCTATTCATCATTAGATTATTTATTTGGTAACCAGGATTATGGATATCTATGGTGGTTACCAAATAGAACAAGTGATGTTATAGCCGCTATTGGTGATGGTGGTAATGTAATTTACGTAAATTATAGTAAGCATATTGTTGTTGCTGTAACAGGATATTTTAAGCCTATGGTATTCGATAGAATTAAATACATAGAAGAAAATATAGTTAAAGCAATAGAATCTAAATAAACACATTTTATCGCTAATATAAGAATATAATATCTATTATGATAGCTCATACAATAATAGATTATGTAAGATAATAAAATCCGCTAGCCTACCGCGTCACTTTTTTGCTAACCTGCTATGGCGTTAGACAGTTCATTGGACCATTTTTTTCTTTATATACTTTATATAATGATTTAATATGTTATAATATCTCTGGTTAATATAATTTATATTAATTATGAGGTTTATATGGATAATCTAGAAAAAGAGAAAAAAATAAAAAAACTTAAAAGGAATCTTATTGTTACTATTGTTGCAATATCTGTATTAGTAGTAGTTGTATTATTCTTTATATTTTTCTATCAAGCATATAATATGCTTTGGACCCCATTAATATTTTTAGGAATAATGGCTGTGGCCATAGTTTTTGATAAATCAAAAATTAAAGAAATAGAAGAAGATAATGAAGACAAGCCTGTGTAAAATACAGGTTTTTTCTTTTATCTTCGAATAATATTTATAAGCCTATTTTTCGGCAAACGTTTACACCAAATTAACTACTTAAAAGGCTCTGGCTCTAGTTGTTATTTTTTCTTTTCCATTGTATAATTTTATAGTATTAGAAGGACAAAATCCTTTTAAAATAAGAGAAGAAGGAAGGGTTGTTTTATGGTTGATTTTGATGCTTGGGATGGTTTTAAGGGTACAAAGTGGAAAGAGCAAATTGATGTAAGAGATTTTATCCAAAACAATTATACTCCATATACTGGAGATGAGAGCTTTTTAGCTGGTCCTACAGAAAATACTAAATATTTATGGCAAAAGGTTTCAGAGTTACAAAAGCAAGAAAGAGCTAAGGGTGGCGTATTAGATATGGAAACAGAGGTTGTTTCTAGTCTAACAGCATATGGTCCTGGCTATATTGGTGAAGACACTAAGAAATTAGAAAAGGTAGTTGGTCTTCAAACTGATAAGCCTTTAAAGCGTGCTTTCATGCCATTTGGGGGAATAAAGATGGCAGAACAAGCTTGTACAACCTATGGATATACACCTTCTGCAAAACTACATGAGATTTTTACTAAATATCATAAAACACATAATGATGGTGTTTTTGATGTTTATACAGAGGAAATGCTTCATTGTCGTCATAATAAGATTTTAACTGGTTTACCTGATACATATGGTAGAGGTAGAATTGTTGGCGATTATAGAAGAGTTGCCTTATATGGTATTGATTATTTAATTAAAGAAAAACAAAATGATTTAAAATATACTGGTTTACGTGGTATGACTGCAAATGTTATTCAACTACGTGAAGAAATTGCTATGCAAATTCGTGCCTTAAAGGATATGAAGGCAATGGCATTAATTTATGGTTATGATATTTCTGGTCCTGCAACTAATGCTAGAGAAGCCTTCCAATGGTTATATTTTGGATATCTAGCTGCAATTAAGACTCAAAATGGTGCCGCTATGTCTGTTGGTAGAGTATCTACATTCTTAGATTGTTTTATTGATAGAGATTTAACTAGAGGTATTATTACAGAAGCTGAAGCACAAGAATTAGTTGATCACTTTGTAATGAAATTAAGAATGGTTAAATTCGCAAGAATTCCATCTTATAACCAATTATTCTCTGGTGACCCAGTTTGGGCTACACTAGAGGTTGCTGGTGTTGGTTCTGATGGTAGACCACTAGTTACAAAGACATGCTTTAGATTCTTACATACTTTAGAGAATATGGGCCCTGCTCCAGAGCCAAATTTAACTGTACTTTGGTCTTCTAGATTGCCAGAGGCATTTAAGAAATATGCAGCATTAATTTCTGTTACAACTTCATCAATTCAATATGAAAATGACTGTGTAATGAGACCTATTTGGACAGATGATTATTCAATTTGTTGTTGTGTATCTGCAACACAAACTGGTAAGGAAATGCAATTCTTTGGTGCTCGTGCTAATTTAGCTAAGTGCTTATTATATGCAATTAATGGTGGTGTTGATGAAATCACTCATGAACAAGTTGGCCCTAACCATGCTCCTATTTTAGGTGATGTATTAGTTTATGATGATGTAATTAAGAAATATGAACAAATGATGGAATGGTTAGCTGAAATTTATGTTAATACATTAAATGCTATTCATTTTATGCATGATAAATATTATTATGAAGCAGCCGAAATGGCTTTAATTGATACTAATGTTAGAAGAACTTTCGCAACAGGTATTGCCGGATTCTCTCACGTAGTAGATTCATTATCAGCAATTAAATATGCAAATGTATCAGTTGTTCGTGATGAAACTGGTATTGTTACTGATTTCGTTACAAAGGGTGAATTCCCAAGATATGGTAATGATGATCCAAGAGCTGATGAAATTGCAGTATGGTTATTAAAAGCATTTATGCAAAAGGTAGGGCGTCACCCTACATATCGTGATAGTGAGCCTACAACTTCTATTTTAACAATCACATCAAACGTTGTTTATGGTAAGGCTACAGGTTCATTACCTGATGGTAGAAAGAGAGGAGAACCATTATCTCCTGGTGC